>JALYYE010000044.1 GCA_030946735.1 Candidatus Dormiibacterota bacterium | reverse complement strand
TGGCCAGGACTTTCAGCCCCTCGCATTCTTTGAGCAGCTCGACGGTCAACTCGGCCACGACATCGACGACGTGCTCGCAGTTGTCGAGGACCAGGAGCGAGCTCCGCTCGCGCAGGTGGTCCGCCAGGGTGTCCGCCAACCTTCGGCTCGCCTGCTCCTTCAGGTGCAAGCTGTCAGCGACCGCCTGCGGGACGAGGTGCGGCCCGGAAACCGGTCCGAGCTCGATGAACCAGACCCCGTCAGCATGCTCCGGCTCCAGCTCGGACGCCAGCTCGAGAGCCAGCCGCGTCTTCCCGGACCCACCCGGTCCCGTCAGGGTCAGTGACCGCGCCTTTGCGTGGAGTTCGCGCAGTTGCCGCAACTCGCCATCCCGGCCGATGAAGGCCGTCAACTGAATCGGGAGGTTGCTAGCCGGCTGCAATGAGCGGATCGGCGGGAACTCCCTGGGATGTTCGGCGTCGACGAGCTCGAAAACGTGCTCGGCTCGGGCCAGGTCTTTCAGGCGATGGAGTCCGAGGTCTCGAAGCTCTGCGCTCGAGGGTAGCTCGTCCACCAGGAGCTGCTCGGTCGCGCTGGTGAGCAGGACCTGGCCTCCATGACAGGTCGCCAGCAGCCGCGCGCAACGGTTGAGAACCTGGCCGTGATACTGGCCTTCCCGGAGCTCAGCCTCGCCGCTGTGCAGCGCCACCCGAATTTCCAGGTTCACCGCTGGCGGCCAGCGCTCGGCGGCGAAGTCCCGCTGCAGCGAGAGCGCGCAGTCGGCCGCGTCCGCCGCCCTGGGGAACACGGCCAGGATGCTGTCCCCCGCCCGCCCGCTGGGCACCTCGGTGCCGTGGTGCAGGTTCAGGCATCGCTCCACGATGCGGTCGTGTCCCGCCATGGCTTCACGCATTGCTGCCGGGGCGGATTCCCAGGCTCGCGTCGAGCCCACCAGGTCGGTGAGTATGAAGGTGAGGGTGCCCTCAGGGAGCCCCGCCATGAGGATGACAGTACTCCACGGAGAGTGCTAGATTGATGCCATGCCGCTGATGAAGAGACAGGAGGCCGACGCGGCTGGTAGCACCGCCCGCGAAATGCGGCGAACCGCCGCTCTCCTCAATGCGCTCGCTCGGGTCAAGCCGACCGTCCGTCAGCGAGCCCGGGCGCGAGCCCATCCGGAGATGGACCGGATCGCCCGCCGGTTCGCGGCCATCAACACCACGCTAGCGAAAGGCGTGAAGGCCGGCTCGGTCAGCTCCGCGCAGCTACGGAGCATCGGTCGCAACTTTGCCGCGATCGGTCAGATTCTCGAAAAGAGCGGGGGCATCGGCCGCTAACCAAAGTCCCGAGCGGGTTAGGTTGCGCTCAGCCGCATCAGTTATCGTGAGTCGGGTCGGCACAAGTAGAACCAGTTCAAGGCTGGCATGGGTTATCCGCGCAACAGGAGGAAGGGATGAGCTCGGTTCGGGTACTGGTCGGCACGCACAAGGGCGCGTTCGTCATGACATCGGACGCGAAACGCAAGCAATGGGATATCAGCGGCCCGCACTTCACCGGCTGGGAGGTCTATCACGTCAAGGGGTCTCCGGTTGACCCTAACCGGCTGTACGCCTCGCAGAATACCGGCTGGTTCGGGCAGGTGATCCAGCGCTCCAACGACGGCGGCAAGACCTGGCAGGCGATGGAGGGCAAGTTCGCCTACGACGGCGAACCCGGCACGCATAAGTGGTACGACGGAACGTCACGGCCTTTCGAGTTCAAGAGAATCTGGCACCTCGAGCCGTCGCTGAGCGACCCGGACATCGTCTATGCGGGCGCCGAAGACGCGGCCTTCTTCCGTTCCACCGACGGTGGTAAGAGCTGGCACGAGCTCCCGGCCCTACGCCAGCACAGCACCGCGCCCAACTGGGCGCCAGGCGCCGGGGGCATGTGTCTCCATACGATCATCCTCGACCCCAAGCATCAGGATCGGATCTTCGTGGCGATCTCGGCGGCTGGCGCGTTCCGCAGTGACGATGCCGGCAAGAGCTGGCGGCCGATCAACCGCGGCCTGCGCTCGGAAGGCATCCCCGACCCGAACGCTGAGGTCGGCCATTGCGTGCATCGAATCGCGATGAACCCAT
>JALYYE010000029.1 GCA_030946735.1 Candidatus Dormiibacterota bacterium | reverse complement strand
GTCCTGCTAATGGCCTACGGCAGTCCGAACCGGCTCGAGGACGTGGAAGCCTACTTCACCGATATCCGGGGTGGCCGCACGCCATCGGCTGAGGCGGTCGAGGAATTAACGGGCCGCTACCGTCGGGTGGGCGTCCCGACGCCCCTGCTGGCGGTCTCGATGGAACTCGGGCGCGAGCTCGAACAACTCCTCAATTTCGACCCGCCCGCTGACCGGATCTATACGGTGCACCTGGGGATGAAACACTGGACGCCGCGCATCCGCAGCGCAGTCGAGGAGATCGTCGACAGCGGCGCCGACCGGGTGATCGCCATCGTGCTGGCGCCCCACTATTCGAAGATCAGCACCGCCGGATACCGGCGACAGGTGGAGCGGACCCTGGACGGTGCTGCGCCCGATGTCAGCCTCGACTTCGTCGACAGCTGGCACGAACTCGATGGCTATCTCCAGGCCGTCGCCGACAACGTGCGGACCACTCGCGCAGAGTTCGCCAACCCCGCGGAGGTAGTAGCGGTCTTCACCGCGCACAGTCTGCCGGCGCGCATCCTCAAAGAAGGCGATCCCTACCAGGAGCAGCTGCGGCGCACCTCAGAGCTGGTCGCTCAGCGGGCCGCCATCGACCAATGGCGCTTCTCGTACCAGAGCCAGAGCCACACCGGCGAGCCATGGCTCGGCCCGGATCTGGTCGAAACGGTCGAGGAGCTCGCCGGACAGGGTCATCGCGCGATCCTGGTTGCATCGGTCGGGTTCATCGCCGACCACCTCGAAATCTACTACGACATCGACATCGAGGCCAAGGAGAAGGCCGATGCGCTGGGGATCGAACTCAGGCGCACGCGGATGCTCAATGCCGATCCGCGTCTGGCACAAGCGCTGTACGCGCTGGTCAATGAGCGCGTGACCGGACCAGCGGCGGTCCGGGTGGGCGAGCTCCGATAAAATCAACCACCGGATGATCTTTCTTTCCCGCATGCTGGCGATCACGCGCGGGCATCGCGGCTTGCTGTCGATCGCGGTTCTGGGCTCGGTCCTCTATACCGCGCTGAGCGTCCTGCCCGCCCTGATCATTCGACAGATGCTGACGGTGCTGTCTGCGCCGTCGCCGGCCGGCACGCTCGTCTTGCTCGGCTGCGCTATGGTCGGCGCCACGGCGCTGATGGCGGTCGCCCGCTACCTCGAGGGTGGGTTCGGTCACATCGCCGCTTTTAAGGTCCTGCACGACCTGCGGATGCGAATCTACGAGCAGTTGCAGCGACTGTCCATGGGATTTCACACGCGGCAACAGTCGGGCACGATCGCGGCCAAGGTGATCGGAGATGTCGAGACCATCGAATTCTTCACCGCGCACGCCGGCATCCAGCTGATCAGCGCCGCCCTGGTTCCTTTCCTGCTCGGAATCCTGATGCTCCTCTTCAATTGGAGGCTGGCACTGGTAGCACTCGCGCCGCTGGCCGTAATCCTCCTGATCCTGGTGGCGTTTCGGCGATCGGCCTACCAGGCCTTCATGCGCTACCGCGACGAACTCGGCCGGCTGAACGGAATCATCATCGATTACATCCAGGGCGTTGGTGTGCTCAAGGCGTTCGCGGCGCTCGGCCATGCGCGGCAGGCGATCGACGAGCGGAGCGACCACCTGAAAGAGGCGGCGACGCGAGCCAACCTGATCCACACCTGGTATTTCTCCGGGGTCGAATGGATGGCCGCCATCCCGGTCGCACTGGTCCTGCTGGTCGGCGGCCTGATGGCCCATGCGGGCCAGCTCGGCATCCCGGACCTGGTGTTGTTCATCTTTCTCACGACGCAGCTCTACCGACCCGTCACCGAGCTCAACCGGCAGCTGGAGGGCCTGCGCAACGCGGAAGCCGCCACCGATCGGATCTTCGAGATTCTGAACACGCCAATCGACGTGCAGGAGTCGCCGGCCGCTCGGGTTCCCAGGGACCCGCGGTACGGCGTGGCCCTGGATCGCGTGACCTTCGCCTACGAAGCGGGACGGCCGGTGCTGCATGACGTGTCGATCGATCTGAAGGAAGGCTCAGTACTCGCGCTCGTAGGGCCGAGCGGCGCCGGTAAGACCACGGTGGCGAACCTGATCGCCCGTTTCTGGGATGCGCAAGAGGGCGCGGTCCGGTTGGGCGGTATCGATCTCCGGGAGCTGCCGCTGGACTACATCCATCGCTCGATCAGCCTCGTCTTGCAGGACGTTTTTCTCTTCAACGACACAGTCAAAGCCAACATCAAGGTGGGCAACCCGGACGCGAGCGACGCCCAGGTCGAGGCCGCGGCTCGGGCGGCCTATGCGCACGAGTTCATCGAAGAGTTGCCGACGGGCTACGACACCATCATCGGCGAGCGCGGCGTCAGGCTGTCGGGCGGGCAGAAACAGCGCATCTCGATTGCGCGAGCGCTACTGCACGACGCCCCGATCCTGATCCTGGATGAGGCGACATCATCCGTTGATCCGGAGGCCGAGCACCTGATCCAGGCGGCGCTCGCGCGGCTCGTCGCGGAGCGGACCGTGCTGGTGATCGCGCACCGGCTTTCGACGATCCGGCAGGCGGGCGAGATCATCGTCCTGGACAAGGGGCGGGTCGTTCAGCGAGGGCGCCACGATGAGCTGGTCGATGCGCCCGGTCTGTATGCCACGCTCTATCGGGCGCAACAGGTGGCACGTCGCTGGGACGTGGCGACGTCCCAGCGCGCAGAGGAAGAAAGGCTACCGCAAGCCGTCGAGTAGGAGTTGTCGAAGCGCCTCGAGGCGCTCGAATTCCTCCATGCTGAGCTTCGCCGTATTCCTCAGGTTGTGCGGATACTTGATCTTCTGCACCGCGTCGATCAAAGACTGCACCTGGATCTCGGTAAGCCGGTACTCGTAGTAGGAAATCGTTTCGCCATGGACCTGGCGCTGCAGCGGCAAATGGTGGATCGCCCCCTGGACCGGCTCCGGGTCGGTCTCGGCCAGGACCTCCGGTCTACTCGAGGTCTCCCGAAAGAGCTCCGCCGACCCTTCCAGCGAAACGCGCTTAAACACGAGTGGCGACGGGCTGCTTCGTCTCGACCGGGGCGGCCGGCGCGCGCTTGATGACCGCCTTGGCCAGGGCGCGGTAGGCGCTCGCCCCCTCGGAGCTGCCGGCGTACTGGAGGATCGACATGCCGGCCAGCGGCGTCTCCGCAAAGCGAATGCTGTCCTTGATGACGACGTCGAAGACGACGTCGCCATAGCGCTCCCGGACCAGCTCCAGCACCTCTTGCGAGTGCAGGGTCCTCGACTTGTGGATGGTGGCCAGGATGCCGCTGATGCGCAGCTGCGGGTTGAGCTTGGCCCGTACCCGCTCGATGGTGTTGTGCAGGAGCTGCATCCCCTTCATGCCGAAGTACTCGCATTGGAGCGGGATGACGACCTCGTTCGCGGCCACCAGCGCGTTGACGCAGAGCAAGCCGAGGGACGGCGGGCAATCGATGACCATGAAGTCGTACTCTTCCTGGCCGGGCGCGAGCTTTTCCTTGAGGAAGGTCTCGCGGCCCATTTCGGAGACGAGCTGGATCTCGGCGCCGGAGAGCTCGATGTTGGAGGGGATGAAATCGACACCGAGGTTACTGTGCTTGACCACATGGCCGAGCGTGACCTGGGGATCGAGGAGAAGGTGATAGAGGGTGAGCTCGATCTGATCGGGCTGCTTGAAGCCCATGTTGATCGTCAGGTGGCCCTGGGGATCGAGGTCGATAAGGAGGACGCGCTTCCCGAGCTCAGCGAGCGCGCATCCCAAGTTCACCGCGGTGGTCGTTTTGCCAACCCCGCCTTTCTGATTGGCAATTGCGATGACTCTGCTCAAACGGTGGCTAGACCTCTGTGCTGGAACGTGGTTGCGGCTATTTAACGGCAATACAGCGGCGGCGTCAAGCGCGAATGTGGATAAGTGTAGCCGCAACCCTGACGCTCCCGGAAAAATGGGCGCAATTTCATAGACTGAGCGCAGCGATGGTGTTCTACGCCCTGGCCGCAGCGGCAATCAGCGCGGCCTTTGCCCTGACGCTCTGGATGCAGTATCGGTCGAAGCCACGCCCCTACCTGCTGGCCTGGTCGGTGGCGCTCGCGATCTATGCTGTCGCGGCCATTACCGAGGTGATCGGAGCCGCGGCGGGTTGGAGCCCGCTGCTCTACCGGACGTATTACTACGTTGGTGGCATTATGGTTGTCGGCGTCCTGGCCCTGGGCACGATCTATTTGCTCGCGCCCCGGTTCGGGCGCAATGCACTGCTCGCGCTGGTCGTCCTCGCAGCCATTGGCCTGGCCGGCACGCTCGGCGCCCGCCTCCAACCCAGCCTGCTGCAGACTCATGCCGTGCCGTCCGTCGATACCATCCGCCTCGAGCACGGCGCCTTCAATGCGATCGCGATCTTGATGGCCGCCATTCTCAACATCGTGGGCAGCGTCATCCTCATCGGCGGCGCGCTCTGGTCGGCCTACGGCGCCTGGCGCAAGGGCGGCGCCCAATCGCGACTGGTGGCCAACATCCTGATCGCCGCGGGCGCCTTTATCGTGGCCGGCGCCTCCACCCTGACGCGCCTGTTCCATGTCTACGAGCTCTTCTATGTCGGTCAGGCGATCGGCGTACTGGTCATGTTTGGCGGCTTCTTGGCGGCGCAGCGGGTGCCGCGGCGAGCAGCAAAGCTCCGGCCGGCGCCGTCGCGCTAGCGCAGGGACTACCATAAATGCGCCGTTGAAACGGCACAACCCATGACGCACGCGGGAATCAGCTGCAACTGGTGGGCCTCGACCGACGGACAGCCTCCGCCAGCAGCCGGCGACGGCCACGCGCCCGATCCGGATGCTCGAACAAGGAGGCTCAATGAAACTCGTCAAGGAATTTCCCGACAGCGATAGCCAGGAAGAGTGGCTGGCGCGCGAGCGCGCCCACCTCTCCCAGGTCCTCTATCGCTACACCCCCCTCGTGATCGATCGCGCCCGGGGCTCCTATCTCTACACGGTCGACGGCCGGCGGTATCTCGATTTCGCCTCGGGCATCGGTGTCACCAACCTGGGCCACGGCCATCCCGAGGTGGTCAAGGCCGCGCATGAACAGCTCGACAAGCTGATGCATATCTCCGTCGTGGCTCACCACCAGCCCGCGATCGAGCTGGCGGAGCGCATCGCGGCGCTCGCGCCCGGCAAGCTGGAAAAGGTCTTCTTTGCGAACAGCGGCGCCGAAGCGGTGGAGGGAGCCATCAAGCTCGCGCGCTACACCACCCGGCGGCCCGGCCTGATCGCGTTCCAGGGCGGCTTTCATGGGCGAACCTACGGTGCGCTCTCACTCACCGCGTCGAAGAGTTACTACCGCGAGCGTTACGAGCCGTTGTTGCCGTCGGTCTATCACGTGCCTTATCCATACACCTATCGCAATCCGACCGGCCCGGACGAGGCCGCCACGCTCGACTACGTCTTCAACTTCATCGACGAGATGCTCGATACGCGTGTGCCGCCAAAGAACGTGGCGGCGTTCATCGTCGAGCCAGTCCTGGGCGAAGGCGGGTACGTGGTTCCCCCGCCGGCGTTCATGCCCCGGCTGCGAGCGCTCTGCGACCGACACGGCATCCTACTCATCGCCGACGAGGTGCAGTCCGGCTACGGACGCACTGGAACGATGTTCGCCTGCGAGCATACCGGCGTAGTCCCCGACATCATGACGCTGGCCAAGTCGATCGCCTCCGGCCTGCCCCTCAGCGCACTGGTCGCGACCTCCAAGCTGATGGACCAATGGGAGCCGGCCGCACACGGCTCGACCTTCGGCGGCAATCCCGTATCCTGCGCCGCCGGTATCGCGACCCTCGACGTCTTCAAGCGGGAGCACGTCCTCAAGAACGCGACCGAAAAGGGGGCGCAGCTGATCAGTCGGCTGCGTGAGCTGCAGCAGCGGACGCCGGCCATCGGCGAGGTCCGCGGCCTTGGGTTGATGGTCGGGATCGAGCTGGTCAACAAGGACGGGACCCCCGACAAGGACCTGCAGAAGAAGATCCGGAAGGTGTGCCTCGATTCCGGGATGGTGCTGCTGAGCTGCGGCCCGCACGACAACGTCCTGCGGTTGGTGCCGCCGCTCAATATTTCGCAAGCCGAGCTCGACGAAGGATGGGAGATCTTGAATGGGGCGTTTCAGGAGGTGACGGCATGAGCCAGACGATGACGAGCGAGCGGGGCCAGAAGACGGACGCCAAGACCTATAAGAACTACATCGGGGGCCGTTGGGTGGAGTCGAAAAGCGGGCGCACCTTTGCCTCGACCAACCCGGCGCACAAGGATCAGGTGCTCGGCCTGTTGCAGGCGTCCAATGCGGAGGACGTGAACGCCGCGATCGAGGCGGCGCTCAAGGCCTTTCCCGGTTGGCGGCATACGCCCGCACCCGCCCGGGGTGAGATCGTCCTGAAGGCCGCCCTGATCATCGAGGCGCGCAAAGAAGAACTGGCGCGGTTGATGACGCAGGAGATGGGCAAAGTCCTCAAGGAGGCGCGCGGTGACGTGCAGGAAGCGATCGACATGGGCAAGTACGCTGCCGGCCTGGGTCGCCACCCGCACGGCGAGACGGTCCCGTCGGAGCTTCGGAACAAGTGGGCCATGACGGTACGGGCTCCCCTCGGCGTGGTGGCGTGCATCACGCCCTGGAACTTTCCGATGGCCATCCCCTCCTGGAAGATCTTTCCGGCGGTGATGGCGGGCAATGCCGTGGTCTTCAAGCCGGCTTCCGACACCCCGATCGTGGCCACCAAGCTGGTCGAGATCCTCGAGGAAGCGGGATTGCCCGGTGGCGTGCTGAATCTCGTGACCGGTAGCGGGAAAGATGTGGGCGACGTGCTGGTCAAGGACCCGCGGGTGCAGGCCATCTCGTTCACGGGCTCGACCGACGCCGGCCGCCACATCGCCGAGATCGCCGGCCGCAACCTGAAAAGACTCGGGCTAGAGCTGGGCGGCAAGAACGCGATCGTCGTCCTCGATGACGCCGATTTGCCGCTGGCGGTCGACGGGGCGCTCTGGGCGGCCTTCGGGACATCGGGCCAGCGCTGCACGGCCGCGTCGCGGCTGATCGTCGACAAGAAAGTCGCGGCGGAATTCGTCGACCTGCTCCAGGAGCGGGCGGCCAAGATGAAGGTCGGCGACGGCCTGCAACCGGACATCGACATGGGCCCGGTGATCAACGAAGCCGCGCTCAAGAAGGTCCACGAATACACCGAGATCGGCAAGAAGGAACACGCCCGCCTGGTGCACGGTGGTGACTTCGCCGGGAGCGAGGGCTGGTTCTACCGGCCGACGATCTTTGCCGACGGCCGCAAGGAGATGCGGATGGCGCAGGAGGAAATCTTCGGCCCGTCGACCCTGGTGTTGCCGGTGAGCAATCTCGAGGAGGCGCTCGAGGTGGCGAACTCCACCCAGTACGGCCTCTCCATGTCGATCTACACCAACGACCTGCGCAAGGCCTTCCACGCCATGGAAGAGATGCAGTCCGGCATCGTCTATGTCAACGCGCCCACTATCGGCGCGGAGATCCAGCTCCCCTTCGGCGGCGTGAAGAACACCGGCAACGGCCATCGCGAGGCCGGCACCGTGGCCCTCGACGAATTCACGGAGTGGAAGACGATCTACGTCGATTACAGTGGCCGGCTGCAGCGAGCGCAGATCGATACGGGAGAGTAGCTACCGCGGTTAGCGCGCAGAACATCCAGTTCATTAACGTCGGGCAGCGGCTGGTCCGGTATCTCGACCAGGGAACCGGGCAGCCGCTGCTTCTCTGTCATGGGTTCATCGGCTCACTGGAGAACTTCCATACCTGGGCGCCGGCCTTCAGCGGACACCGGCGGGTATTGATTCCCGACCTGCCGGGGTGCGGCGAGACCGCCGCCGGCGATCCGCCCTACACGGTGGCCTCCCACGCGCAGTTCCTCGAGGCGTTCGCCGACCGGGTGGGAATCAAGGAGCACGATGTCGGCGGCATCTGCCTGGGGGCGACCGTCGCCCTGGAGTACGCCTCGCGTTTCCGGGAGCGGATCGACCGGTTGATCCTGCACACGCCGATCTACTCGCCGCGGACGCTGCGCACGGCGTTCAAGCGCCAGGTTGCCGCCTTCACCGCCGGGCCGGTCTTCTGGTCCGTCGACCGGCTGCGCCGGAATCGAACGGTGTCAGACCTCTACAAGCGGTTTTTGGTTGAAGGTCCGGGGGTCGATCCCTACGATGCACAGGTGAATTTCGACAACCAGCTTCGAGCCGATGGGCGGGCCGCACGCCAATGGTTGCGTGACGGGATCACGCGAGACTATCGCGAGTTCCTCAAGGGCTGGCGCAAACCCGCACTGGTCGTGGTGGCGGCCGACGATCGGACCGTGGATGTCAACGCGATTCGGAATCTGCGCGATTTGATGCCTCAAGCCGAGATCCGGGTGATCGAATCCGCAGGCCACGGCTGGACCCCGGCCTTGATTGCCGCACAGGTCGAGGCCATTTCTGCGTTTCTCAAGGCGTGAGCGAACACGAATTCAACACCGCCGGGCTTCAGCCCTGGGGCGGCCTCAAACCACCGGCGCCGGGGAGTCGACCTGATGTTCGAATCCTCGGCGTGCCGATAGACCGAGGTTCGTTCTACCGTCCGGGTGCCGCCAAGGCGCCGGCGGAGCTGCGCAAGCTGTCCGCGATCTTCGCGCCGGTCAGCGAGCACGCCGAGCTGTTCGACACGGTCACCATCCAGGACGACGGTGACCTGGCGCTGGTTGACGGCGACATGGGCGCCAACGTCGACGCCGTCGTCGCGGAAATCGAAAGGACGCCGGCGGGCACGGTGCCGATCGTGCTGGGAGGCGACCACACCACAGTCAGTCCCACGTTGGTGGCGCAGCAACGCCGGCTCAACGGAGGGCTGAGCATCCTCTACATTGACGCGCATCCGGACCTCAATGATTCCTCCCGCCAGAGCCGCTGGTCGAACGGCTGCGCCTTGCGGCGGGGCCTGGAGTTGGGTCAGATCGACCCGAGGAAAGTGATGCTGCTGGGCTGCCGCGACTATGACTGGGAAGAGGTGGAGTTCATCCGCAAGATGGGGGTGACCCTGGTGACGGCCGCAACCGCGCATCGCTGGACGGGAACGCAGCTGGCGGACGAAATCGGCTCGCGCATCGGCAGCGACGCGCTTCATATCTCGCTCGACATCGACTCGCTCGATCCCTCGATCGCACCGGGGACCGGCGTTCCCTCTGCCGGCGGCCTCACCTCACGCGAGCTGCTCGACTTCCTGCGCCAGCTTCGCGGCGTGCGTCTCGCCGGGCTCGACGTCGACGAGGTCGCGCCGCCGCTCGATGTCGGTCACGTCACCACCCTGGCTGCGCTCAAGTTCATCTTCGAGTACCTCGGGATGGTGAAGCTCGCCGCCACGAGCTGACGTCGTCATCGTCGGCGCCGGCGTGATGGGCTGCAGCCTCGCCTTTTACCTGTCCCGCGCCGGCCGGCGTGTGGTCGTCGTCGACCGCGGGCGGATCGGCCAGGGTGCCACCGCGACCTGCGCGGGCGGCATCCGGGCCCAGTTCTCGACGGAGATCAACGTCCGGATCGGGATGGAAGCCAAGCGTCTGCTGGCGCGCTTTGTCGAGGAAACCGGCCAGACCGCGGACTTCCGTCCGGTTGGCTATCTCTTTCTTCTGACCACCGACGAAGAGCGTCGACGCTTCCACGACGCGCTTCAGCTGCAGCGCGCCTGCGGCCTCACTGACGTGGTCGAGCTCGAGCCGGCCCAGGCGCGCGGCATGGTGGTGGGACTGCGGACCGACGACCTCTCCGCAGCGACCTTTTGTCCCAGCGACGGACTCGCCGGGCCGAATGAGGTGACCTACGGCTTCGCGAACGCTGCCAAACGACAGGGCGCCCTGATCATGGAAGACACGCCAGTCGAGGCTTTCCTGATGTCGGGAGGGACGGTAACCGGCGTGCGCACGGCCGCCGGCGAGATCGAGGCCCCACACACCGTTATCTGTGCGGGGCCGTGGTCCGCGCCGGTGGGTGGAATGGTCGGTGTGCCGATTCCGATCACTCCGTCGCGGCGGCAGGTCTTCCTGACTGAATCCTTCACCGGCATCCGCCGGAGCAGCCCCATGACGATCGACTTCCACACTTCCTTCTATTTCCATCCCGAAGGGGAGGGCGTGCTCTTTGGCATGAGCGACCCCGCGACGCCGCCCGGCGACGACACCCGGGTGGACTGGTCGTTCCTCGAGAAAATCACCGCGGTCGCCGAGCGACGCTGGCCTCCGCTCCTCGACACGCGGGTCAAAACCGCCTGGGCCGGGCTGTACGAGAACACGCCGGATTTCCAGCCCTTGATCGGACCGCTTCAGGCGGGGCTTTGGATCGCGGCCGGCTTTTCCGGCCATGGGTTCATGATGGCGCCGGTGGTGGGGAAATGGCTGGCGGACTGGATTGCGGGCGGCGCGCCACCCGTCGATCTCAGCGCCTTTGCTCCGGACCGTTTTGCCGGCGGTGCCACGGTCGAGCCTGAGCGCAACGTGGTGTAATAGCCTCGCTTTGCGCCGTGGCGTCCTCCTCGTCCTCGTCGGCGCGTTGACCGCCTGCTCCGCGCCAGGGGTCTCGCTTCCCTTCGCAGAGCCGGCAGCCGCGGTCGTCGACGGGCACGATATTTCGATGAAGGCTTACCAGGCGCGGCTCGAGGTGAGCCGTCACCGCGACCCGTTTGCGGGTATCGCGGAAGCCATCCCCAGCCCGGCGTCGGCGCAGCGGCTCCAGACCTTCACCATCGAGCAACTGGTGCGCGAAGAGATCGTGCGACAGGAGGCGGAGAAGCGGAGCATCACCGTGAAAGAAGGTGCTATGGATTCTCGCATCGCCACGCTCAAATCTCAGGCAGGCGCGACGACCTTTAACGCCGCGCTGCAACGCAATGGCTTCACCAGCGACAGCTTCCGTTCCTATCAACGCGCGTTACTGATCGAGGTCGCGCTGCTCCATGTCATGGCAAAGGATCGCGCCGACTCGGCCGCTCGCGAGCTCAATGGCGGCCAGGCGTTTGCCGCAGTGGCGGCCCGCTGGAGTGACGACAGCGGGACGAGCAGCCGTGGTGGTGATGCGGGCTGGTTGCGTCCCGCGGACATCCCGGAGGCGCCGCTCGCGGCGGCCGTGCAATCACTCGCGGCCGGAACGGTGACCGGTATCGTCCCCACGAACCGGGGCTATGTGATCGCCACCGTGCTCGAGCGTCGCACGGACCAGCTTCACCTCGCTGTCATCCTCGTGCTGGCTCCGGCCGTAGAGCTCTTCAGCCCGCAGGGCACACCGGCCTGGTTCACCAAGTTCGTCGATGACCGTGTGGCGGCGCTGCAACGCGCCGGGCGGATCGATCTCAAGGTCGGCAAGCATGCCGGCGGATGAGGGCGAACGCTGGCGTGTCTTCCTGGCGATCGAGGTCCCGCACATTGTCCGCAAGGAGCTGACCGCGCCGCTCAGCGCCCTCGAGCCGCTCGGTGAGATTGTTCGGATCAGTGCCGTCGACCGTATCCACCTAACGTTGCATTTCCTGGACCACCTTCCGCGCAGCGACGTCGAGCGCTTGCCGCCAGCGCTCGGCCCGGTCGTCGCGCGGCATCAGCACTTTCGCCTCGCGGCGGAGGGCGTGGGCGCCTTTCCAAATATCCGGCGCCCGCGTGTCGTGTGGGCGGGCATCGCCGGCGCAGACCTGTCGCAATTGATGGCCTTGCATGCCGAACTGGGGGATGCCCTGCGAAAAGGCGGGGTGACGGTCGACGACCGCTTCGATCCGCATCTGACGCTCGCCCGCGTCCCGCGGCCGCTGAAAGCAGCTGAACGGAAAGCGCTGTTGGATTGGTCCGCTCGATGGGGACCGACGTGGTTCGGCGAGATTCCGGTCGATCAAGTCCGGCTGATGCGCAGCCAGTTGGGGTCCGGTCCGCCGCGATATACGACCGTGGCGACCTTCGCACTACAATAGGGCCTCTCCGCGATGCGCCCATAGCTCAGCCTGGATAGAGCACCGGGCTACGGACCCGGGTGCGGGGGTTCAAATCCTCCTGGGC
>JALYYE010000012.1 GCA_030946735.1 Candidatus Dormiibacterota bacterium | reverse complement strand
ACCATCCCATCGCGCAGCCGAACGACCGGCTGGTAGTGAAGCACGAACTGCCGCCGTTCCAGCGCATGACCCAGGTCGGCAAGAAGGTCCATCCGGTCACTGATTGCGGCATGCTGCGTCGGCTGGTATCGCTCGTACCTCCCTTTCCCGTGCGCTTTGGCCGCGTTGAGGGCAATGTCGGCATTGCGCATCAGGTTCTCGGCGGTGTCCTCGAGCGCCGTTTGCGCGGCGATCCCAACACTGAGCCGCAGGACCATCTCACGCCCCTCTACCTGGAAAGGGGCTTTGAAGTGCTGAAACACGCGCTCCACCAGGCGTACCGGCTGAGCCTCATTGAGAACGGTCTGCATCAAGATCGCAAACTCGTCGGCGCCGATCCGCGCCACCACGTCGCCGGCCGACACGAGCTTTCCCAACCGCCCGCCAATCATTCCAAGGAGGTCGTCGCCGGCGCGCTGCCCGAGCGCGTCGTTGACCAGCTTGAAGTCGTCGACGTCCAGCGCCAGAACAGCGATGGCGCGCCCCGGCGCGCTCTTTTCCAGCGCCTCGTCGACGTGCTTGCGAAAGGCCATCCGGTTCGGCAGGTTGGTCAATGGATCATGCGCTCCGAGGTATGCGAGGCGCTCTTCCATCTCCTTGCGATCCGTCACGTCGCGGATGTTCAACACCAGCGCCTGTGAACTCGAACGGTGGAGCAGGTTGGTGATGGTCACCTCGCACTGGGTCCAGCTACCCAGCTTGTGCCGGAACCGGCAGTCCACCAGGACCGGGAGCGCCGACGCCGTCAGCGCCTTCTTCAAGCCGGCGGCAAACGCGGACCGGTCGGATTGATGTAAGAGCTCCCTGAACGGCTGTGCCAGGAGCTCGGTTGGAGAGTAGGCGAAGAACCGGTCGACCGAGGTGCTGACGAAGCGAACCACCCCATCGGCATCGGCCAGCATCACGACGTCGCCCGAGTTCTGCACCAGCGAGCGGAAGTGCGCCTCACTCTCGCGCAATGCCACGGTTTGCGCCGCCAGCTGCTGCTTGAGGGCCATGTTGTCCATGGTCACGATGAACTGGCGAGCGATGACCAGCGCCACGACCACCATCAGGTCCCAGAGCAGGAGCGATTCCGGCGGCCCGCTGACATTCTTGAGGACCGCGATGACGGCCGCCACCGCCGCCGGGATGTACGGCACCAGCATCGTCCAACGTGCCGGCGGCCGCTCCTCGGCCCGGCTCGCCGACCCGGCGAGCAAGGCGGCGCGAAGCGCTCCCAGTGCGATCAGGAGAAACCCCGCGACCCAGCCGGTGCCCAGGAGCTGCTCCGGACCATTCATGGTGAGGGTGGCCAGGTAGGCGGATGCACTATCGGTGAGCAGGTTGGCGAAGACGCCGGCCATCACCAGGAGCGCAGGAAGGCGGGCCGACCCGGTGCTGCGACCCACCAGCAGCAGCACCACCACCGCCAGCACGATGTCGCCAACCGGATAGGCCAGCCCGGTGATGGCCGAAGGACTGAACTCGGGGGCGGTGCGGTAGACGTTGCCAAGGACGGTCGCCCAGCTGATCAGGATCAGGGCGCCGAGGAGGATCCCACCGTCCAGCAGAAAGGCGAGGCGGGAGGCGGCGCGCTGGCGGCCCGGAAATGCGGCGAGGCCGGCCACCGCGAGCGGGACCAGCGCGAGATGCCCAAGGTCGGCGACGGAAGGAAACGGGAGTCGCTGCCCCTGGATGACGTCGAAATACGACCGGGTCCCCTCCCCCGCCGCCCAGGCGAGGGCCCCTGTCCCGAGTAGAGCCCAGGCGAATCGCGTGCGGCCGGCATGGCGCGCCGCCGCCACCACGCACGCAACCGCCGCCGTAAACGCCGCGGCCGATTCCCCGAAGCCGCGCAGCGCCGGCATTGCGCCAAAGCCGATCGTCAGCAGCGCCGCGATCGCCCCGCCGATCGCGAAGTCACGGTTAGCGTGCGAGGAGCCGTAGGGCTTAAATCCCCTCATCCATCGGTGTGACGACCGTGTGAAGCCATTCCTTCGACCAACGTGCCCGGGGCGAAAAACAAAGAAAACCCCCGCCCATTTCCCTCCCCCGCTTGCGAGGGAGGGTCGGGTTGGGGGCTTTTAGTCTCTTTTAGACCTCGGCGCGAACGTTTGTCGCTCGCGGGCCTTTGGGGCTCGGCTCAGTTACGAAACTGACCTTGACTCCGGTATCCAGCCGATCGAAATCGACGCTGCCGCTGCGATGGAAGAAGTAGTCGTTGCCGTCATCGGCGGTGATAAACCCGAATCCGCGCTCGGCGACGAGCTTCTTAATGGTTCCAGACATTTGGTGTGACCTCCTCTCCCGAACGTACTGCCTCGCGCTGTCGAGGCCTGTTCGAGCGGGGCCCACGGCGAGCGCACCCGAAATGGGTGCACCGGCAATGTTACCCGGCGCGCGAAGAGTTCAAACAGTCAGTCGCGAATCCCGATACGTTTTGCACTCCCCGCCGTTTGGAGTCCCCCGTTTGGAGTCCCGTTTGGCACCGCAATCCGAAGAAGTTTCGCCCGTTTGGAGGTAACGCCCGATTGCCTGGCGTGACACCATCCGCGAGCGCGCTGGCCGTCCAGCTCAGAAGTCGAATAAGAGAGGTAGATACATGATCAGGAGCCTTCGCTTCGGAATCCTCGCCCTGGCCTTAGCCGGGCTGGTCTCAACCGTGGGACCGGCGACCGTTTCGGCCCACGCATTCTCGGGATGCGTCACCCAGGCTCCGGTCCAAAAGGATGGCTGGGGAACTCGATACGCCTTTGGGCAAAGACTGACCATTCACGTCTGGCTGATCGAGCAGGAATGTGCCGGCAATGGCGATTACTGGACGTACCGCCGGGGGATGGATATCCGATTCCCGAACGGCGGAGGCTACAATGCCAGCTCGCTCCAAATCCACGGTCGCTCATGGGTGTGCGGATCAAAGAAGTTCGATTCATGGAGGTCCGCGGCGAACACCTTCTCAGTTGGGCTGGATGACGGCCAGGGACCGTACTTTGGATGCGCGTCGCAAACCGACGCATCTTTCTACGTTTCCGACTCCCAATTTTCGTCATGGTCGTACTACCTGAGCTTCTGACCTATTGCAAAGCCTCTAAAGCCGGGATCTGGGCGGCGCAGTCGCTGCGCCGCCCATCTCGGTCCGCGATCGCTGCAGGCGCACGGAGTAGGCAACGATGCCCACCAGGATGCTCCCGCCCATGATCGGCGTGAAGAGTTTCTCGAGCTGGCGCTGGTCGGCTGCCAGGGTGAGGACGAACCCGATCATGCCGCCGTTCATACCCCAGAACACCACCTGCTCGGCCCAGGGCCAGAAGCGCTCGGCGCTGCGGCTCGCCTGTCGGATCAGACCAAAGAGCGAATTCGACATAACACCGATGAACATCGTGTGATCGAAGGCGAAGACCAGCCACAGGGGGATCAGTTCGAAGCGCGCGTAGATCTTGGTCACGACGCCCGTGATCAACCAGATCAGCAGGGCAAGATTCAGGATCAGGAAGGGAACGACGAGTCCGAAGTGGCGGTCGCTGGTCGGGGCCAGCCAGTCAATCCGCCGGAGCTGCGGCGCCAGCCGCACGGTATAGATGATGACAGCAGCGAGCTCGGCCGGAATGAACGCGCCCAGCAGCGCCTGCACGTTGAGCAGCGCGCCGATTGTAATGAGCACGCCACCCAGGAACAGCAGCCCCACCTGGATGATGCCCGGCCAGGTGAGTCCCGGCGTGTTCTTCAAGCGCCACTCGCTGATCGCCATGCCGATCAAGACCAGGTAGCCGACCACCTGCGCCGTCACGTGCCCACCGATCGCGCCATCAGGCAGGAATGTGTTTTTGCTGGCCAGCTCGAGCTGAATGAGCACCCCGATCGTCGAGCCGACCACCAGGGTCGCGATAGCCGCCAGCATCGCCAGACGCGGCACGGTCATGCGCACACCGCCGATCCGACTCGTAAGCCACAGGAGGAGTCCGACCATGGCGACCAGCACCGGGACGCCGAAGATGGCGCGGGCCACCAGGTTGCCGCTCAGGAAGGCGAGGACGTAGAGAGGAATGCCGACCGCCGCGAGCAGGCTCAGAGCCTGGATCGCTCGGGGGCTGCCGGTCCGGGGCGAGTCCTCGCCGAATAGCCAGAGGCAGGTGGCGAATACGCCGAGCGTGATCCAGCCAAGCGTGCCGGCATGGACATGGGTCAACAGAACCTGGCGGGGCAGCGTCAGGAAATGAAACCCATTCAGGATGCCGATCGAGACGGTCACGACGAACACCAGCAGCCCGGCTGAATACAGCCAGCGGATCTCGCTCGAGTAGCGCGCCCCAGCCAGGAGGTTCCCCTCTTTCATGCTCCGCCCGGGGCAGAATCTACGCGGCAGCCGGCGTCATGTCAATGCGCCCTCTGGGGATGGTCACGGAAGGGTTATCCCCGCCGTTCCTGACCAGTGTGCTAAAGTACAGCCGTTCGCCCGGCCTTCGGGTGATCTCGCGTGCGGCCGGCATTCTTCTCTCTCGAACAGGGCCGATGCGTTCAATTCGGTGTTCGAGAGGAGGAGAACGGGCAATGCCAAAAGGCACCGTAAAGAAAATCGTGTCCGACCGCGGATTTGGGTTCATCGCCGCCGATGATGGCAAGGAGTACTTCTTCCATCAGAGTGGCGTCGATACCTCACTCAACTTCGACAGCCTGCGTGGTGGCGAGGCGGTCAGCTTCGACATCGAGCAGAGCCAGAAGGGACCGCGGGCGAATCACGTCCGCGCCGCCTAGCCTCGACTGTTCGACAGGGCGCCCTGCGGGGCGCCCTTTTTTTATACCTGGGAGAGCTGGCCGAGACGCACTTCCCAGAAGGCGAAGCGCCGCTCGAAGCCCTCGCTGTCCGCAATCAGGCCGGGCAGCGCCAGTCTGACAGCTTCGGTACGGCGGTCCCCCGAGAAGCCCCTGACCTGGTGCTTCAGCCGGGAGACGGTCTCCTGGAAGCTGGACCGTTCGCGGTAGAAGTCGCTCCAATGCTGGGCATCGGGAACAGAGCAGGTCGAGATGTCTTCCCCGACGGCAAGGCGGTTGGAGCTGTCCATCACCCCATACTGCGCTTGCGGCAACAAAAGGCGCAAGAGCCAGTTTGCCTATGAAGCGATGGCCGTGTCGCGCAAGCGCCACCAGGACTCGTTCTTCCGGTACCAGCCGACTGTCAGGCGGATGCCGTCACTGAACCTGATCTGCGGGTCCCACCCGAGTGGCTTCATCTTTCGTGGATCGATCGCGTAGGACCAGTTTGGACCTTCCCTGGTGAGGCGCTTGAGCGAGGAAGGCTTGCCGCAAACCGCCAGAATGGTGTCGGCCAGCTGGCTGCCACTGACCTGGACCCCGGCACCGATGTTGTAGACGCTGCCCGGCTCACCCTTCCAGAGCACGCGCGCGATGGCCGCCACCTGGTCATCGACGTGGAGGTAGTCGCGGGTCGCCGAGCCGTTGCCCTCGATGAAGAGGGTCTGACCGGCGAGCGCGCTCGTGATCAGGCCGGCCACCAACTGGTTGACCGGCTGACCCGGGCCATAGGCCGTCGCTCCGCGGGTGATCAGGACGGGGACCCCGTAGCTGGCGTGGTAGGCGCCGGCCAGGGTCTCGGCGGCGGCGCGGACTGACGCCGGAAGGCCTCTTGGGGTGGTCCGATCCTCCTCGCGGTTGGGCATCGACCGGAGCGGCCCGTAGACCTCGCCGGTGCTGACCAGCAGGAATCGCTGGTGCTGGAATTTGCGGGCCGCTTCGAGTAGCACCGCCGTACCTTCGATGTCGGAACGCGCCAGAGCGGGCCCATCCGTTACGCCACTCCCTGTGAACTCCTCGCTGGCGAAGTTGATGGTGGCGTCGACCAACCCGGCCAGGCGGTCGACCACGACCCGGTCCAGGACGTCGCCCCTGACTAGTTTGAACCGCTGACCGTCGACCAGGTCGGCCAGATCCTCCTCGGCGCCCGGCCGGCGGAGGGCGTCCAGGACGGTGATCAGGATCTCAGGGTCGGCGCGGAGCCGGTCTCGGACGAATGCCGAGCCCAGAAAGCCGGCGCCACCCGCAACCAGGAGGTGGCGAATCCGGAGCTTGCCCATGACGAAAAAAACGCTGACCCATCCTCTATCTTGTCCCTCGCCGGCCAGTTCCCTCGTCCTGCCTTCGTTACACTCTCCAAGACCGTGAGTGCAATTGCTGTGATCGGTACCGGTTACGTCGGACTGACCACCGCCGTCTGCCTGGCAAAGCTCGGTCACCAGGTGGTTGGCGTCGACATCGACGAGGCCAAAGTGGCGCGGCTCAGGTCCGGCAAGCCGACGATCTACGAGCCCGGCCTGGCCGAGCTCATGGGGGAAGCCCAGGCCAGTGGCCGCCTCCTCTTCACCAGCGATTATCGCGAGGGCATCCCCCCCGCCGACTTCGTCTTCATCGCCGTCGGCACTCCTCCCGGTCGCCGGGGCGAGGCGGATCTCGTCTTCGTCAAGCAAGCCGCCAAAGCCATCGCGGGCGCGATGAAAAAGGCCGTCACGATCGTCAACAAGAGCACCGTGCCGATCGGAACGGGTAACATCGTCGCCCGGATCGTTGGCGAGAATCTCGGAGACGAGATCACGTTTAACGTCGTCTCCAATCCAGAGTTTCTTCGTGAAGGCAGCGCCATCCATGACTTCATGAATCCGGATCGGCTGGTATTCGGCTCCCATGATGAGGCCGCTGCGCGATCCGTAGCCGCGCTCTACAGCAAACTGGACACCAAGATCCTGATCACCGATCTCCACACGGCCGAGATGATCAAGTACGCCTCTAATGCCTTCCTCGCCACCCGCATCTCCTTTATCAATGAGATGGCCCGCATTTGCGAACGCGTCGACGCCGACGTCAAGGTGGTGTCCGAGGGTATGGGCATGGACCGCCGCATCGGCCCGCTCTTTCTCGACGCGGGCATCGGCTACGGCGGCTCGTGCTTCCCCAAGGATGTCAAAGCCCTCGCCCGGATGGCGGAGACGATGGGCTATCATCCCGAGCTGCTCGACGCCGTGATGGAGATCAATCTCGATCAGAGGACGCTGGTCGTCGAGAAGCTGCGCGAAGTGCTCGGCGGCTTGCGTGGCCAGGTGATCGGCATCCTGGGCCTGGCTTATAAGCCAAACACCGACGACGTCCGCGAGTCGCCGGCGATCGATGTCATCGAGAACCTGATG
Organism: Candidatus Dormiibacterota bacterium; assembly: GCA_030946735.1. Taxonomy (GTDB): domain Bacteria; phylum Chloroflexota; class Dormibacteria; order CF-121; family CF-121; genus CF-13. Next base: position 3,505 of record JALYYE010000012.1, on the reverse strand, counting down.
CAGAAGGGCGCCAACGTTCGCGCCTATGACCCCAAGGCGATGCCGACCCTCAAGGCGCAGATGAACTCGATCGAATACTGCAAGGACCCCTACGCCGTGGCAACAGGTGCCGACGCGCTCTTGATCGTCACCGAGTGGGACGAATTCCGCACGCTCGACCTCGATCGCATCAAAGGCCTGATGCGCCGTCCCGTGATCGTCGACGGCCGGAACATCTTCGACCCGAAGACGATGCGCGAGCGGGGCTTCGTCTACCGGGGCGTCGGCCGCTCCTAACTTGCGCGCCGTTGTTACCGGCGGAGCGGGCTTTCTTGGATCTCACCTCTGCGAACGATTGCTGGCAGACGGCTGGAGCGTCGTTGCGGTCGACAACCTGGTGACGGGCGCGGCCAAGAACATCGCCCACCTCCGCCACCACAAGTCGTTCGAGTCGATCCAACACAACGTCAGTGAGCCGCTCTCCATCCAGGGCCATGTCGACGCTGTCCTGCACTTTGCCTCACCGGCCTCGCCGATCGACTACGCCGACCACCCCATCGCGACCCTCAAGGTCGGAACGCTCGGCACGCATAACATGCTGGGGCTGGCGCGCGCCAAGGATGCGACCTTCTTCCTTGCCTCCACCTCCGAGGTCTACGGTGACCCAACGGTTCATCCGCAGCCCGAGACCTACTGGGGAAACGTCAACCCGATCGGCCCACGCGCCGTCTACGATGAGGCGAAGCGCGCCGCCGAGGCGTTCACCATGGCCTACCACCGCGAGCACGGCATGAAGACGCGCATCGTCCGCATTTTCAATAGCTACGGACCGCGCATGCGGACCAATGATGGGCGCGCGGTCCCCAACTTCTTGACGCAGGCGCTGCAGAACCAGCCGCTCACGGTCTACGGCGAGGGCTCCCAAACCCGCAGCCTCTGTTACGTCGACGACCTCATCGCGGGCATCGTTCGGCTGCTGGCGACGGACTACGCCCAGCCCGTCAACCTCGGCACCGATGACGAGGTCACCATGCTCCAGCTCGCCACCCGTATCCGCGACTTGAGCGGAAGCTCGAGCGAGATCGTCTTCAAGCCCCTCCCCGAGGACGATCCAAAGCAGCGCCGGCCCGACCTGACCCGCGCGCGAAAGCTCCTCGGCTGGCAACCGCAGACCTCGCTCGACGCCGGCCTCGGCAAGACAATCGCCCACTTCCGCGAACGCCTGTCACCGGCTGGTTACTGACCTCGCGTTGCGTTCGTTGCGACCTGCTGGCTAACTGGAGTCATGGCTTTGCGCGGGGCACTCTCGATGGTCCTGTCGCTATCGGCCGCCGCCGTCCTGCTGCCGCCGCCGCCCGCGACCGGCAATCCCGCCGCTCCACTATCGATCAGCGTTTCCGGGAGCCACCTTATTAATCGTGGTGGTCAGACAATCCGGCTGCTCGGTGTCAACCGCTCGGGCACTGAATACGCCTGCATCCAGGGCTGGGGCCTGTTCGACGGTCCGAGCGACGCCACCTCCGTTGCGGCGATGGCGGCCTGGCACGTCAATGCCGTCCGCATCCCCCTCAACGAGGACTGCTGGCTCGACATCAACGGCGTCAATGCCAGTTACGGCGGCGCGCCGTACCAGGCCGCGATCCAGTCCTATGTGAACCTGCTCCATCAATACGGCCTCTACGCCATCCTCGACCTCCACTGGAATGCACCCGGGACGACCAAAGCGACCGGCCAGCAGGTGATGCCGGATGCCGATCACTCACCGGCATTCTGGACCTCGGTCGCGTCCTTCTTCAAGTCGGATCCGGCGGTGCTCTTCGACCTCTACAACGAGCCCCACGACGTGAGCTGGTCGTGCTGGCTCAACGGCTGCACCACCCCCGGCTGGCAGACGGCGGGCATGCAATCGCTCGTCACGGCGGTGCGGGCGACAGGCGCAACCCAGCCGATCATGGTCGGCGGCCTGGCCTGGGCCAACGACCTCAGCGGCTGGTCCGCCAACAAGCCGTCCGACCCGGCCAACGCGCTGGTGGCGTCATTCCACAACTACAACTTCAATGTTTGCGATCCGACCTGTTGGAGCAACACGGTTGGCGCGCTTGCGGGACAGGTCCCCGTCGTCACCGGGGAGCTGGGCGAGAACGACTGCGCCCATGGATACATCGACCAGTACATGAGCTGGGCCGACGTCCACGGCATTTCCTACCTGGGATGGACCTGGGACACGTGGGATTGCGCCAACGGACCGGCGTTGATCAGCAGCTACGACGGCACGCCGACGGCCTTTGGCATCGGCTTCCGCGATCACCTGCGGGCATTGTCGGCTCCACTCCGCCCTGGTTTCGGCCCGCCGCCGGCGCCAGGCTGCCCGACCTGCTGGCGTCGGCGCTAGCTCGCCGGGAACCGAATCCCGCCCCCAGATGTATAGGTCCTGGAGGTGTGACCATGACCCGTCGCCTGATCGCATTGCTGATCGTCACCGTTTCGATCCTGACCGCCTGCGGCCAGGCGAACGCCACCCACCCGGCATCATCCGGGTACCTGCTCTTCCTCGAGGCTGGATTCTCGAATAGCGGCGAGTCGGTGAAGGTGCTCGATTCCGGCACCGGGACCGTCGTGCGCGAGCTGCCGATCGGGACCCCCACCTCTGACTGGTCGCGGTACTTCGTCGTCACCCAGCTGACGGGCGGCGCGCAGTTGCAAGCGATCGACCCGGCATCCGGGCGAACCATCGCCCAGACAAGCATCCCCGCCGGCTACAGCCTCCCCAACATCGCCTACCAGGGACCCACCGCGGGCATCTCGCCGAACGGCCAGTGGCTCGCCCTGACCCAGAATGCTCCCTCCACCTCTGCGCGAGGGCAGACGAAGTTCCTCGTGGGATCGAGCTCGCTCACCGGCTCGTTCAAAAAGGTCGTCGTCAATGGCGACTTCGCCTTCGACGCCCTCAGCAATGACGGCCAGAGCCTCTACCTGATCCAGAAGATGACGGATGCCAGCCACTACCAGGTGCGGCTCTACGACGTCGCTGCCGGGTCGCTCAATCCTCAGCCTGTCGCCGACAAGCGCGAACCCAACGAACCGATGAACGGCATCCGCGGCGACAGCGCCGCCGACTCGACGGGGAACTCGGTCTACACCGTCTACATCCGCGCGGCGGGCCCATTCATCCACGCGCTCCCCCTCAGCGGCCAGCCCTTCGCGTTCTGCGTCGATCTACCGGCCAGGTCGGCGACGGATATCGAGAAGCAGTTCCACTGGGCGCTGGCGCTCAGCCGGGATGGACAGATCCTCTACGCCGCCAATGCCTCCCTCGGGACGGTGGCCGTGATGGCCGCCGGGGACCTGCCGAAGATCGTGCGGACCGGGCCCGTCGCGCTCAGCCACTCCGACAGCCTTTTCGCGGGCCTGATCACCAGTGCTGAAGCGAAAGGACCGCGCATCGGCGGCGCCGCCCTGTCACCCGACGGCAGCACCCTCTACAGCTTCGCGGATCGCGGTGTGGTCGCCATCGATACCAAAACGC
>JALYYE010000372.1 GCA_030946735.1 Candidatus Dormiibacterota bacterium | reverse complement strand
GCCCCTGGTAGTAGGCGGCGAGGGCCAGCTTGGGATCGTGGAGCCGATCCAGGTAGGACCGCAGGAGGGCAGCTCCCAGCTCGGCGTTGTCGACCGGATTATTGAGGTTGACCCGGCGATGCAGCAGCGCGGGCCCGGCCCATACGGCGGTATAGGGCTCGACCTGCATCAAGCCGACGGCGCCCGTGTACGAGCGAGCGGCCTGGTTCCAGCCGCTCTCCCAGTAGGAGACCGCCAGTACGAAGTTGGGGTTTAGCCCATGGTTACGCGCGGCGCGGATGAGAACCGCACGTGCCTGAACGGAGCCCAGGCGCGGGGCCGGTGCAGCCGGACGCGCCACCGGCCGGCTGACCGGGCGCGCACTGTGTCGGTGGGCGGCATAGGCGGGCTGCATGGCGAGGGCGACGGTGAGGCTGAGGCTGGCCGCGATCGCGACCGCCAGGCGCGGAATTCTGTGCATGTAACCGAAACGTCATGGCGCCCGGTCGACTTGCTCCTCAATGCAAATTGTTGTTAAGGGCCACCCGTCCCTTGACTTTGATTGATGCCGAGTTTCAAATAGGGGGCAGTCCGGAGGGGGAATGTCACGCCCAAATCATCGAGGGAGGGAAGTCAACGCCTATGGCTACCGTCGGCACCGAAGAACGTCCGAAGACTGATACCGAACGCCTGCACGAACTCGGCTACGCTCAGGAGCTGCTCCGAAAGATGAGCGGCTTCTCGAACTTCGCGGTCTCGTTCACGATCATCTCGATCCTGAGCGGCTGCCTGACGCTCTACCAATACGGTATGAACACCGGCGGGCCAGTGGTGATGAGCATCGGCTGGCCGCTGGTCGGCGTCATGGTCCTCATGGTCGGACTCTCGATGGCTGAGATCGCTTCCGCCTATCCGACCGCCGGCGGTCTTTACTACTGGTCGGCGAAGCTTGCCAACAAAAACGGGCCGGCGTGGAGCTGGTTCACCGGCTGGTTCAACGTGCTCGGCCAGGTTGGAGTCACTGCCGGTATTGACTTCGGACTCGCCTTCTTCGTGACGGCCTTTCTCAGCCTCCAGTTCGGGTACGGAACCGATGCCATCAACGTCATCGCGGTCTACGCGGTGGTGCTCGCCATTCATGGGCTCCTCAACACGTTCGGCGTCCGGCTGGTCGCGTTGCTTAATAACGTCAGCGTCTGGTGGCACATTGTCGGCGTCCTGGTGATCGTCGGCGCGCTCGCCTTCATTCCCGCGCATCACCAATCGCTTTCCTATGTCTTCGGCCACTTCGTCAACAACCAGGGGTGGACTGGACCGATTGCCGGACTGTACGTCTTCGCCCTGGGTTTGCTCTTGGCGCAGTACACCTTCACCGGCTATGACGCCTCGGCCCACATGACCGAAGAGACACAAAACGCTGCTCGGAGCGCACCGCGAGGCATTGTCATGTCGATCGTCGTATCCCTGATTGCGGGCTGGGTTCTGCTACTGGGTGTCACCTTTGCGATCCAGGACTACAACAAAGAAGTCGCGGCACTGGTGCCGCCCGCGCAGATCTTCATCGACGCGATTGGTAGCACCGGCGGCAAACTGCTGCTTTTGATCGTCATCGGTGCCCAGTTCTTCTGTGGCATGTCGTCCGTAACCGCCAATTCGCGCATGATCTACGCCTTTTCGCGCGATGGCGCGCTTCCGTTGTCGAATTTCTGGCACCGGGTCAACAAGCGCACCCGGACGCCTACCAACTCGATCTGGCTGGCGGCCGTCGGCGCCTTCATCCTTGGACTTCCCTACCTGACCTCAAAGGCCGGGAACACGGAAGCCTACGCGGCCGTCACGTCGATCGCGACAATCGGCCTCTATATCGCGTATATCCTGCCGGTCATCCTCCGCCTGCGCGCCGGCGATCGATTCCAGCGGGGTCCTTGGCATCTCGGCTCGTACAGCACAATCATCGGCGTGATCGCTACGATCTGGGTAGCCTTCATCGTGATCCTGTTCATGCTGCCGCCGACCAATCCGGTCAACCTCGCGACCAACTTTAACTACGCGCCCGTCGCGGTTGCGGTCGTGCTGCTGATCGCCGGTGGCTGGTGGTTCGCGTCAGCGCGCAACTGGTTCAAAGGTCCGCGCGTCCAGGGCTCACCGGACGAGCTGGCGGCCATAGAACGTGAATTGACGGACGCCGGGGCGGCCTAGACAGGGCCAGCCGCCCAATGGGACGACTCGACGGTAAAGTCGCGCTGATCACAGGCGCGGGGAGTGGCATGGGTCGCGTGGCGACCCATGCCTTCGTCCGCGAAGGGGCCAGGGTGGTCGCCGCGGACGTCAACGACAAAGCGGTCCATGAGACCGTCGCCAATTTGCACGGGCAAGCGGTGGCAGTGATTGGAGACGTGACGCGTGATGCTGACGTCGCGGTCTTCGTCGAGACGGCGGTAG
>JALYYE010000305.1 GCA_030946735.1 Candidatus Dormiibacterota bacterium | reverse complement strand
GCCTCGGCATGCTGTCGCAGATCCTCGAGCGTCGCTTCGAGCGCCGAGTCGAGACGGGCGTTATTGATCGCCACGCCGACTTCCCGGGCCAACTCCTTAAGCGTGGCGTCGGCCTCAGCGGGCAGCGCCGGGGCGCCCGCCCGCCTTTCCGCGACGATCAATCCGAGCAAGTGGCCCGTGTGGCTCACCGGCGCGATACGGATCGTCGCGCCATTTCGCTCGGCGAGCACCCCCGGTAGCCAAACCTTCGCCCAGGCAATCCCCGAGACCGGCGCGTGCGCGACGATCGACTCCTCAGATCCGGTCAGCGGGAATCGTGCCGGTCCCCGCTCGGGATCGGAGACCGTGCGTTCAAGCGCCCCTCCAGCCGCGGTCCAGACTTCGGCCGCGTCCAGCCCGAGGTTGCGACGAAGGGACTCGATCATGTCACGCAAGACTTCGCTGAGCGGAACGGTTCGATCGAGCCGGCTGGCGAAACTGCTTCGCACAAAGCCGATCGCGCTCAGGCGCGCCGCGTCGCGTCGCTGCCCTCGAATGGCGGTGACCGCGACGTAGGCCACGGTCGCGAGCGCCATTGCCGCCAGGATGGCCCCGAGGAGCAGCGTCCCCGTGTCGAGCTGGGGCATCTCAGCCCACCGCGCGGAGCGCCTCGGCGGGCCGGAGCCGGGCGGCTCGCAGGGCGGGCAGGAAGGTCACGAGGAGGACGGCGGCGTAGACGAGCGCGACCGTCAGGAGAAATCCACCGCCATCGAGCGTGAAGGACGTGTCCGGAGACAGTTTGGAGAAGAGCGCCCCTCCGAGCCCATAGGCAACAGCCAGGCCGACCGCAAGCCCGGCGCTCGCGATCAGCGCCGTTTCGATCAGCATGCCGGCGAGGACCTGCGGCGGTTGGAAGCCAATCGCGCGCAGGACACCGATTGCCCGGCGACGCTCGATGACGGCTCGCAGCGCCACCGCGCCCAGGCCCAGGATGCCAACCAGGAGACCGACCCGCATCAAGAAGACGAAGAAATCGAGCACGCCTCGGCTGGCGGCGTACTGCTCTTCCACTAACTGGAGCACCGGGCTTGCCTCGGCTCCCTGCGCCAGCAGCGCCCGCTGCACATCACGGGCGAGCGCCTGCGCCGCGGTCCCAGGGGCGGCCTTCAACAGCAGGGTGGCACCCGGTGGGGACGCTGCCAGTGACGCGAGCGCCTGCTGCGAACCGACCAGTCCCGGCAGGATCCCTGGTGCCGAGTTGCCCACGGAAGGGAGCTGCGCAACGACCTTGAAGCGCAGCGTGTTCTGCCCAGCCGCCACGTAGACCACCGAGCCAACCCCCTGCGAGGACGCCACCAACCCGGGGTCCCGGCTGATCGCCGCCCAGGCCGCCGCGTCGGTTTGGAAGCTGCCGTCGCGGTCGGTCAGTGGCATGATGCCGCCGGCGAGCTGCTGCTGGCTCAGCCCGTAGACCGTGACGGCTTCCTGGTGCCAGTCGGCCGTGCCCCTGAAGTCCGCAAAGGTCCACTTAACCGGCCCCAGGAAGGTGCGGCTGGACAGGCTCTCCTGCCGCGCCACCTTCGGCGCGAGTTCCGCCGGTAGCACGAGTTCATTGGTGCCCACGACGGTCGCCCGGACATCCCACCCACCTGTACTGGCTGGTAAATCGCGCTCTGCGCCGCTGACTGCGGCCTGGCTGATTGTAAGCACGGCCGTCACGATCGAGAAGGCCGCGATGACAAGGCCGGTGCGCAGCGGGCGGCGCGACGAGTAAGCCAGCGCGGGTCGCAGCGTTGCCCGCAGCCAACCAGAAAGGAGGCCAAGAACCCCGCCGACCTTTTCCAGCAAGCCGAGGTTCGACGCCACCAGCACGGAGAGGCCCACGACCGAAACGACCAGCGCTCCCGCAAGGGGCCCCGTCCCGTCGGCCGCCGATATCGTGCGGCTGACGATCCACCAGTACGCGATCGCCCACGCGGCGGCCCCCAGACCAGCGCCCGAGAAACGGATGCGGTCCGAGACCCGACCGCGGAGCAGGCCCGAAGCGGCGGCGATCACCAGCGCGCCGCCCGACACGCGGAGGAAAGGGTTCCCGAACGTGACCGCGGCCAGCCCGCCGAGCCCGATCAGCGCCATTACTGCCAGCCGCCGTAGCGATGAGCGCCTCGGTCGCTGCGGCTCGGGCAGGTCGCGGATCGCTGACGAGATGGCCATCGAAGACGTGCCGATGGAAACGATGAGCACCGTGACCAGGTTGATCAGTGAGGCCGCCGCGACCGATCCGATGAGTGACCCGGGCACCACCGAAAGGATGAAGCCGGTACCTTCTGGGTTCGTGGGGTGCGAGACGATCAGCGCCCCCAGCGCCAGCCCGAAGGGGACCCCCACCAGGGCCGCTACCAGGCTGTAGAGTGCTCCCTCCGTTAGAGAAAGCTGGACCAACCCGCCGCGGGTCAGGCCGAGGGCGCGCAGAACGGCGAGCCTCGGGCGCCGTTCCTCGGCCAGCATCACCGCCAGATTCGCAACCATGGCGGTGGCAGCCAGCGCCACGATGACGCCCAACGACGTCAGGAAGCCCCTTGACGCATTCTGCATTTGGCTGGCGAGCTCGAGCGCCCCACGCTTGGTCTCCAGCACCTGCGCGCCGTCGCCGGCGACGGCCGCGCGGACCAGCGGCGCCAGCTGGCGGGCCGCCGCCATCTCGCGATCCCCAGTGCCAGGTGCAGACACTCGGATCAGGTTGATGCGATCCGACCAGACCAGATGCTGGATCGTCGGCAGCGCGCCAAAGGCGGACCGCCGATTGCCATACGCGCCCGCGCCCTGGGGCCGGATGATCCCGACGACCGTGGCCTGCTGGGGTGACGGCCCACCCGCCTGGACGGTGAGATGGTCACCCGCACGGGCGCCGATGTCGTCGGCGAGGGCCTGCGTCAAAAAGACACCACCGGTGCCGAGCTCGTCGCCATAGGTTGTCCGGCCGTCCGTGAGCGTAAAAGGATCGAAGCGATGCTGGACCTCGATGTCGAGGCCGGTGACCTGCACGCCCGGCTTGCCAAGGTTTCGATCGACGTCCACCACGGAGCCCGTCGTGACCACGGTGCTCTGGAAGGCCGCGGCCGAGCTCAGTGACGGATCGGCGGCCAGCCTCTGGGTTAATGCCGGCTCAAAAAAGGTTCCGCCGGCGGTCACCTCGATGTCGTCGCGCCCCCAACTGCGAACCGCGGAGGTCCGGTTGTACTCGTACATGCTGTCGCTGATCACCTGGATCAGGAAGATCGATGCCCCGGCGATCATCAGCCCGCCTACGACCACTGCGGTCTGGCCGGGGCGGCGGACGGCCTCCCGCAGCGCGATCCGGCCGACGAGCGGGCGGCGCCAGATGATGAGCACAAGCGCGCCATAGCTCAGGACAAAGAGGCCAAGCAAGACCGTGAGGACATTCATTGCCGGCCGCTTACTCCTGCAGCCGTAGCGCCTGCGCCGGCGGCGTGCGCGCGGCCGCCAGGGCTGGACCGAGGGTGGCAAGTAGAACCGCCGCGTACATCAACGCGAGGGTGCCGGCGAGGCTGACGACGTCGACGCTAAACGGCGTCGGGGCGGTCGTGCCATTGATATAGATGTATGAGGCGGCGATGCCGGTGACGATGCCGACCAGCGCCCCGC
>JALYYE010000304.1 GCA_030946735.1 Candidatus Dormiibacterota bacterium | reverse complement strand
ACTCGCCGCGCTCCGACATCAACCCGGCCCTGCAAGCCGGACTCAACGCGGTCTTCATACCCCACGAGCACACCTGGCGCCTGGAGAAGGAGGAGGTCGCCCCTGCCGCCGGACGCCTCCTCACCCTTCAGCGATTCGGCGAGTTGCGCGCGCATTTCTAGGGCTACTCCGTCTGCAGCACCTCCGTGACCCCCGAGCGCGCGGCCCATTGCGCGGGCACGAGGGCACCCACCAGCGCGATCAAGATCCCGGCAGTCGCCAGTAGCACAAGCAGTCCCGGAATGAATACGTTGAAGAACGATTCCGGTATCGCGGTTGACGAGGCGATTTGGCCCATGAGAGTCAGGATGTTGCGGTGCAGCGCCATGCCAGCCGGGATGCCGGCAGTTGCCCCCACGATACCCAGCAGGGCGACCGTTGCCAGGATCATCACGACCACCTCTCGCGGCGACATGCCGATCGCCTTCAGGATGGCGATATCGCGGGCTTTCTCCCGGGTATTGAGCACCACCGTGTTGAAGACACCGGCCAGGGCGATCAGCGCGAGGATGAGCGCCAGCCCCGCAAGGGTGCTGTTGATGAGGATGAACGCGGTGTCAATACCACTGTTGCCCGGGACTCGGACGTCCAACTCCTGGGCGGCGGATTTCAGGGTGCCGGCGTAGGTATTGGCGTTGGTTCCGGGCTGGATTTGGATCTCGTACTCCTGCGCCTCGGGATTGCCGGGAAGCATTTCCCAGGCGGTCCGCAGGAGGATGTTGTCACCTTGCATGTCGAAGATCTCCCCCACCAGCACCAGGCGAAGATCCCGACCGTCGAGGTTGGCGGTGATGATGTCGCCAACGTGCTGGCGGGTCCGCGTGAAGAACGCGGATGGCGCCACGGCCTCACCCCGAGCGCCGAACCAGCGCCCCTGAATGAGTGGATACCCCAGCCAGGACGACTCGCCACGATACGCTGTTAGTGGAACAGGCTCGCCAGCCCTCGCGACGGTGACATCCACCTGGCGCTCCGCGACGAACCGCGCGGTTGCCGGCTGGGCGGCGATGAGGGAAGCCGTCTGCCAGTCCGACGGCCCGGCGGGTGCAGAGGCCGGACCGCCTTTGCCGCCGGGACCACCGCTTCGAGACACAAACACCTGGACCTGACGAGCGCGCGTGAGACCGTCCTTCACCAGGCTCAGCGACTGGCTCAGGCCAAGGCTGAATGTCACGGTCGCGACGCCGATGAGAATCGCGGCGACGGTCATCGCCGTCCGGGCTGGCCTCGCGAATGACTCCCCTCCACCTAACGTCCAGGCCCGCGGGAGCGGAAGCCTGGCCACGAGCCGAGCCAGCCGGTAGCCGTGGCCCGTCGCAGGTGCGCTGCCGGTTGCGATCGCCCCAGCCGCGCTCATCCGGCCGGCTCTTGAGGAGGCAAGCAGGGTCGTCACCAAAACCACCAGGAGGATGCCGCCGACACCCAGCCCATCAGCCATCGGCGCAGCTCCGAAGGTGTGGGGCAGGTTGAAGGCGTGCGCGGTATCAGCAAGGAATGGCTGACTGGAGAGGATGCCGACCGGGACGCCGGCCAGGCAGCCGGCGAGCGCGGGAATCAGCATCTGGCCGGCCAGTACGGCAACCACCTGGGCGGGCGTAAACCCGACTGATTTCATGATCCCAATGTCGCGCGTGCCGGCAATGACAGCGCCGCTCACGAGGTTCGCGATGATGAACGCCGAGGCCAGCAGCGCGAAGGCGCTGAACGCGAGCAAGAAAGGGATCATCACCGCCGTCGTGCGGTCGGCGTTCAGCCTGGCGTCGAGGTAGCTGCTGCTGTCGAGAACCGCTCCCGGGCGAAGTCCCGCCCCGATCGAGTCGGCGACCGAGCTGATCTCCTGGGGTGTAGCCGCATGGAGCAGCCGGAAGTCCATCAGATACGTCGTTTGAAGCTTGCCGGTTGTCACCAGCGGTACCGCGTCGGGCCGTGTCCAGGCGGCTGGCTCATTGCCGACCCCGCTCGCGATGCCAACCACCGTCAGCATCGGCAGCGGGCTATCGCTGGCGGACGTCATCGTGTCTCCAACCTGCTTTCCGAGCTCGTCGGCCATGCGTTGCGACAGGACCACCTCGGTGGTTTTTTGAGCCCAGCGGCCCGCGCTGAGCGTCAATCGATCAACCGCACCGCCCGGTCCATCGCGACCGGCCAGCGGCTGCAAGAACGTCCGACCGTCAGGCTCCTGAATCGCCCACGGGAAGACCTTCCAGGGTCCGGCGTGCGCGATGACCCCAGGCGCGGAACCTCTCGCAACGAGCTGCGACGCGGTTACGGCCGATGCGGCAAAGGTCATGCTGAGGTGCGCGCCCTGCGCCTGGTCAAACGCGTGGTCGAAGGGCGCGTCCGAGGCGACAAGGAGCGTCAGCGCAAGCGTCGCGGAAAGGCTGGACAAGAACAGGACGAGCGCGATAACCGCGGTCTGTACCTTACGGCGGCGAAGGTCCGCGAGCGTCTTCCGCAGGACGGCACTCATTGGACCTGCACCAAGCCGCGCGCCGTTTTATCGCGATCGCTGGCCACAGCGCCATCGATCAAGCTGATGACACGCGAGGCGTTCGCTCGCGCCAGCCGTGCGTCGTGGGTGACCAACACGATCGTCTGGCCGCTCCGATTCAAATCCGCGAAGATCGTCATCACCTGCTCACCGGCATGGGAGTCGAGCGCTCCGGTCGGCTCGTCGGCCAGCAGCAGGATCGGGTTGTTGATCAGCGCTCGCGCGATCGCGACGCGCTGGCGCTGACCGCCGCTGAGCCGGGCCGGGTACTGGTCTCGGTGGTCGGCGATGCCGAGCCGCTCGAGAAGGTCCTGGGCGCGCCGGCGCGCCTCGCTCGCCTTGACACCTGCGAGCTGGGCCGGAATCAGGACGTTGTCCAGCGCTGTGAGGCTATTGAGCAGGTTGAAGAACTGAAAGATGATCCCGACCCGGGCGCGACGGAAACGCGCCAGGCCCGCTTCGCTGAGGTGGCCCAGGTCGGCGTTGTCGACCACAACCGTCCCTTTCGTCGGCCGGTCGAGGCCACCGATGAGGTTGAGGAGAGTTGACTTACCGCTACCGGACGGCCCCATGATCGCGGTCACTTGGCCGGCTCCAATGCTGATCGAGACCGAGTCGAGTGCGACGTTCTGTCGATCGCCGCTGTAAACCTTGCTCACCGCGGTGAGCTCGACGAGCTGTCCCATGGCACTCTCCTTCGGGGCGCCAGCCGCCCCGGACGACGTGATGGGCGCAGCCTATGGCCAATCGCCGCCGGCGCCCTCCACTCTAGGGACGAATTCGGCTCGGCCGCTGGAGCGATTTCGAGTACCCGTCATCCCGTGGAGCGAGCGGGAATCATCCCGCCGGCGGATGCAAGCCACGACACCGCTCGCTACAGTCCTCTTGTGCGGCAGCTCGGCACGCTCGCCCGCCGGTTCGACATCCGTCAATTGGACGTTGTCCTGGCGCTGGGCCTGACCGCCTGGGCCTGGGGGGAGGGTCTCAACACCGGCAACCTCACGCCGGCGGTCCTTCTTTGCACCCTTCCATTGCTCGTCCGGCGTCGTTGGCCAATCGCCGTGTTTGTCGTTGGCATCGCAGGAATCGCGCTCGGCGGGAATCGCGTCGGTCTGGCCGCTCTGCTGGGGGTGCTGATCGCCGCCGTGTCACTCGGGATCTACACGCCGCATCGGCTGGTTGCCTCTTTCCTTGTCGTTTTCAGCGCGGCCGGGATCGCCATCGAGTACACCAGCGGGCGCAGTGGATCCTCGACGCTGCCCATTCCGAATGAGGTGTTGCCGTTGGCCCTCCTGGGAGCCGCATACCTGGCCGGTAACGAGATCGCCAGCAGGCAACGGCAAGCCGACCAGCAGCGGGAGCGGGCTCATCAGCTCGAGCAAGAACGCGCCGAGGCGGTGGCCGCCGCGGCCGAGACCGAGCGTCGCCACATCGCGCGTGAGTTGCACGATGTTGTCGCTCACAGCGTGGGCGTCATGGTGGTCCAGGCCGGCGCCGCGCGAAAGGTCATGGACGACAAGCCCGATGCGGCACGTGAGTCCCTGCTGGCGGTCGAAGCGAGCGGCCATGAGGCGATGGGCGAATTGCGCCGACTCCTGGGCGTGCTGAGCGAAACCAGCAGTGAGGCGCCGCCGCTCGCTCCGCAGCCGGGGATGGCCGGCCTCGACGCGCTGATTGCACGCGTCAAGGAGGCTGGCCTGCCCGTCGAGTTCCGCGTGGAAGGCCCGCCGGAATCGTTGCCGCCCGGAGTCGACGTCGCAGGCTACCGCATCGTGCAGGAGGCGCTGACGAACGCGCTGAAGTACGCCGGCGGCGCACCCACTGAGGTCGTCGTGCGCTATACGCCGGACGGAGTCGAGATCGAGGTCATCGATGAGGGAGCGATTGCCACACCGGCCGACGGGATCGGGCGCGGCCTGGTGGGGATGCAGGAGCGGGTTGCCTTGTTCGGCGGGACCGTGGTGGCAGGTAAGCGTCCCGAGGGCGGCTATGCCGTTCGCGCTTACCTGCCCTTGGATGCACGGTGACCACGCGCGTCTTGATCGTCGACGATCAGTCGCTCGTTCGGGCTGGGTTCCGCCTGATCCTGGAGTCGCAACCCGACTTCGCCGTCGTCGGTGAGGCCCCGGATGGTGAGCAAGCGGTCGCTTTGGCTCGCCGACACCGACCAACGGTAATCCTGATGGATATCCGAATGCCGCGGATGGATGGCCTCGAAGCAACGCGACAGATCCTTGAGAATGGGCTGGGGGCCTGCCGGATCGTCATCCTGACGACCTTCGATCTCGACGAGTATGTTTACGCCGCCCTGCGCGCCGGCGCCTGCGGTTTTCTCCTGAAGGACGTGACTCCCGAGCAGCTGATCGCGGCGGTGCGCCTGGTAGTTGCCGGCGACGCGCTCCTCGCCCCCTCCATCACGCGACGGTTGATCGAGCGTTATGCAACGCGCGAGGCCCGCAGTGACCTGACGCCCGACCTCTCCTCACTGACCGAACGCGAGGTGGACGTGCTTCGCCTGATGGCCCGAGGCCTCGGCAACCAGGCAATCGGCGAAAAACTCTTCGTCAGCGAGGCCACGGTGAAGACGCATGTCGCCCACATCCTCGACAAGCTTCACGTTGACAACCGCGTCCAGGCGGTGGTGGCCGCCTATGAATCGCGACTGGTCACACCGGGCGAACTTGCCTGACTGAGCGAGAAGCTTGATTCCACCGGCACGCCGCTGCGAAGGGTGTTGAGCACGACGCAATACTTCTCGGCGCTGCGCAGCAGCCGGTCCGCTCGCTCGCCCTTGACGTCCTGCGGAATCGTGACGCGGGTCGTGCAGCGGATGGCGGTCAGCCCGATCGGGTAATCGCCCATGGCCAGGGTGCCCCGCGCGTCCCAGTCAGCTTCGATGTCGACCTCCAGGGATTCAAGCTCGATGCCCATGTTCGCCGCAACCATCCGGATGGTCGTTTCCTGGCACGCGGCAAGCGCGCCAAGCAGGAGATCGCCCGAACACGGGACGTCGCCGGTGCCGCCGACGGCCGGGTGGGCACCCGACTTCCAGGTGGTGTCGGGGGCCGAGACCGGCAGCGCGGCGCAGTGCAGCGGATCGCCAAGATCCGCCTGGGCGCTTCGCACCTGGAGCTTGATCTGGGCCGCCTGGGGGTCGTCCTTGTATCGCTGCCGGATGGGAGTTTGAAGCTCGCGAACATTGATTCTGGCCATGTGAGTACTCTAGGTCCTAGCGAATCCGCCCGGACGCAAGGAGGGGATACATGAGCAACCGGCACCGCTGGATCCTGGTTGCGGCGGTGCTTGCCTCGGGGATCGTGTTCCTCGACTCCACGGTGGTCAACGTCGCCCTCCCCCGCATCGGCCGGGACCTCCCGAGGCTGTGGTTTGGCGTGCTGGAGGGCCAATCCTACGTCTACAACGCGTACTTGCTGACGCTGAGCGCGTTGCTGATCCTGGCCGGTGCCCTGAGCGACTATTACGGCCGCCGGCGCATGTTCCTCTACGGCCTATTCGGCTTCGGCATCACCTCCGTGCTCTGCGGGCTCGCCCCCAACATGGAACTTCTGGTCCTCTTTCGCATTCTCCAGGGTGTCGCGGGCGCCATCCTGGTCCCCGGATCGCTCGCGCTCCTGACCGCGAACTTCGAGGGCGAGGCGCAGGGGCGGGCGTTCGGTCTCTGGGCGGGCGCCTCCGGCGCGACCACCATCCTCGGACCCTTCATCGGCGGCCTGCTGGTGGACACGATCTCCTGGCGCGCCGCCTTCCTGATCAACGCGCCCCTCATCCTGATCGCGCTCTGGGCGACCTACGTCCACGTGCCGGAAAGCCGTGACGAAACCGCCGCCCCGCATTTCGACTGGATTGGCTCCGCGATCGTGGCCGTCGCAGTTGGCGGGCTCGCCTTCGGCACGATTTACAGCCAGCAGCGCGACTGGCAAGACCCGGTCGGCTACGCCGCGCTCGCCGCCGGCGTGCTCTGCACCATTGCCCTCCCCTTCTACATGGCGCGGGCGCCGCATCCGCTGATTCCTCTCTCGCTCTTCCGTTCGCGCAACTTCACGGTGACGAACATCTCGACGCTCGTGATCTACGGCGCGCTCTATGTGACCTTCTATTACCTGACCCTCTTCATGCAGGGAACGATCGGCTACACGGCCGCCGCAGCCGGGCTGGCCGGCATCCCCGGCACGCTCTTTCTGACCTTTCTCTCGGCGCGCTTCGGCGGGCTCGCCGGCCGGGTTGGATCGCGAATCTTCATGGCGGTCGGACCGGCCCTCATGGCGCTCGGCGTCCTGTGGTATGCGCGGATGCCGGCGACCAGCACCCCCTGGCACCTCGAGCCGCAGAACCCGGCGACATTCGTTCCCCCGCTCTCCTATGTCATCGACGTCTTGCCGGCCGGGATCATCTTCGGCCTCGGGTTGTCTCTCCTGGTCGCACCGCTGACGACGGCACTGATGCGCTCGGTGCCGGCGCACAACGCGGGACTCGGGTCGGCGATCAACAACGCCATCTCCCGGGTCGGCCCACAGCTCGCCGGCGCCCTGATCTTCGTGTTCATCACCGCCAGCTTCTACACTTCCATTGCCGCGCGGCGGCCCGACGTCAATGTCAACGATCCCGCCTTTCGCAAGTTGGTGAGCCCCCTGAACCCAGCCGGCATCCCGGTGATGGGCAACCTCGTGCGGGACGCCTCGACCACCGCATTTCACCTGGCGATGATGGTGGGCGCTGCCCTGCTTCTCGTTGGCGCGATCGTGAATGCGGTCGGCATCCGGGACGCAGGTCGGGCGCCAAAGACCGCGCCCGCCCCAGGCAGGACGCAACCCGTGAAGGAGAGTCTCTAGATGGCCGTCCGAGACGACGTCGTCAACACCATCGCCGCCTTCTCGCTCTTCGCGGACCTGACGGGACCGCAGCTCGAGGAGGTCGCGCACCTGTTCGATGAGTCCTTCTTCGGGCAGGGCGAGCGCGTCCTTCGCCAGGGCGTCAGCGGATCGGGCTTCTACGTCATCCTCGAGGGAACCGCCGGGATCCGGGTCGACAGCGTCGATCGCAGCACGTTGAAGGCCGGCGACTATTTCGGCGAGATCTCGTGCTTGCTTGGCGAGGTGCCGGTTGCCGACATCGTCGCGGAAACACCCCTGCGCTGTCTGGTCCTGCCGGCCACCCAGCTCGAGGGATTTCTGACGGCTCATCCGCGCATCATGTATCGCCTGCTGCAGGGGGAGGCGCGCAAGCTCAAGAACACAACCAAGTGGCTGAGCTAGCGCAGAAGCCTTTTCCTCCGGGCCGCTATCGACTGGTCGTGGTGGGTAGCGGGCCCGGCGGGCTTCAGCTGAGCTACTCGTTGAGCCGCCTGGGCGTCGAGCACGCCGTCCTCTCCGACGACCCAGCGCCCGGGGGCATGTTCCGACGCTGGCCGGTGTTCCAGCGCATGCTGAGCTGGACCAAGCCCTTCACCGGGATCGAGCGGACGTCGCGCGCCTACGAGCGCTACGACTGGAACAGCCTGCTCGCCGATGACGAGCGGCACCGCGCCGTGATTCCGGGACTGATGGACGGGACATCGTACTTTCCCTCCCGGCCGGAGATGCAGAAAGGCCTGGAGACGTTTGCGCAGCGCACCGGCATCCGCGTACGCTACGGCACCCGATGGGAATCGACCCGCCAAGAAGGGAACGACTTCGTACTCACCACGTCGGAGGGCGAGTATCGCGCGCCGGTTGTCGTGTTCGCCGTCGGGGTGGCGCAACCCTACCGGCCGCCGACCGCGGGTCTGGAGCAGGTGCCACACTATGGCGACTTCCGTCCCGTCGAGACCTACAAGGACCGTCGGGTCTTCATCGTCGGCAAGCAGAATTCGGGTTTTGAAATTGCCACCGGTTTGCTCCCCTGGGCCCGGGAGTTGGTTCTGGCCTCGCCGAGCCCGACGAAGCTTTCCGTCAACACCCGCACCCTGGTCGGTGTGCGCGCCCGCTACGTCCAGCCCTATGAGGACGCCGCGCTCGCGGGCGGGGTCGTCATTCTCGACACCACCATCGAAGAAGTCATGAAAGATGGAGCCGGCTACCGCGTTCGCACGCGGAACGCGGCCGGGCGCGAGCTCACCATCCCGGCGGATGACGTCATTGCGGCGACCGGCTTCGTCACGCCCCTTCGGGACCTGGCCGCACTCGGCGTCGCGACCTTCGGGCAGAGCCGGCTCCCCGCCCAGACACCGTTCTGGGAAAGCGCGACGGTGCCCGGTATCTTCTTTGCCGGCACCATCACCCAGGGCGCCGCGGGGCTCAAGAAGCACGGCATCCCGAGCAACTCCGGTGCCGTTCAAGGCCATCGCTATAACGCCCGGGTGCTAGCCTGGCACCTCGCCGAAACGAAGTTCGGCGTTCCGGCAACACGCGAGCGCCTGGATCCTGCTTCCCTCGTCCCCTACCTACTCGAGCAGGTCAGCCACGGCCCGGAGCTCTGGCACCAGCGCGCCTACCTGGCCCGTGTGATCAGTCTCGATCGCGACACGGGGATCACGAACGAAGGTATCGTCCCGCTGCAACACTTCCTCGACTCCGGTGGCGTCGACGCCGTCGCGGCCACGCTCGAGTCGAACGGCCAGGGGAATCCGTACCCGGTCTTCTACGTGCGCAAGGACGGTTCCGTTTCGGAGCACGCGCTGGCGCCGGATCCGATGCTCGACTTCACCGGTCGCGATTACCAGGACGAGCTGCGCAAACTCCTCGAGCCGGTGTTGAGCGGGGCCGCATCGCCCGCATGAGCACGCTGCCAACCGGTACGGTCACGTTCTTCTTCAGCGATATGGAGGGGTCGACACGGCTGATCCAGCACCTCGGTGATCGCTATCCTGACGTCCTGCTCGCCCACCACACGATCCAGCGCGAGGCGCTCGCCGCCAACGGCGGCCACGAGCTCCGCACCGAGGGCGATTCGTTCTTCATCGTCTTCAAGAGCGCACTGGAAGCCTGCGCTGGCGCCGCCGCCGTACAGAAGCTGCTGGCGCAGCACGCCTGGCCGGAGGACGGGCAGGTCCGGGTACGGATCGGTCTGCACACCGGCGAAGCGACGCTCGTGGGCAATGAGTACCTCGGGCTGGATGTCCATCGGGCAGCCCGCGTCGCGAGCGCCGGGCACGGCGGTCAGGTGCTGGTTTCCGAAACCACCCGGGCACTGGTCGACAACGTCCTGGCACCGGGTCTGACGCTCAAAGACCTGGGCATGCATCGCCTCAAGGACCTGGCCCGGCCCGAACGCCTTTTCCAGCTAACGGTCGAGGGTCTACCCGCGGATTTTCCACCGCTGAAAACTTTGGAGGCGACGCCGAACAACCTGCCGACCCAGCTGACGAGCTTCATCGGCCGCGACGACCAGGTCCGCGAGGTCAAGCAGTTGCTAGCGCGATCCCGGCTGTTGACTCTCACCGGGCCGGGCGGAACCGGCAAGACGCGTCTCAGCCTTGAAATCGCGGCGGACGTCCTGGACCAGTTTCCCGATGGGGTGTATTTTGTCCCGCTCAGCGCCATCCGCGATCCCGAACTTGTGCCATCAGCGATCGCGCAGGCGCTGGCCATCTCGACCACCGGCAGCCGCCGACCCATCGAAGCGCTGCTCGATCACCTCCGGGAAAAGCGGACGCTACGGGTGCTCGACAACTTCGAGCAGGTGCTCAAAGCCGCCCCAATCGCGACGCGGTTGCTCGAAGGAAGCGCGGGGCTGCGCGTGCTGGTC
Source organism: Candidatus Dormiibacterota bacterium (assembly GCA_030946735.1). Lineage (GTDB taxonomy): Bacteria > Chloroflexota > Dormibacteria > CF-121 > CF-121 > CF-13. The sequence continues at coordinate 241 of JALYYE010000304.1, read as the reverse complement.
AGCAGCCGCACGGTGCTGCGCGTCTCGGGCGAGCAGGAGTTTCCCGTTCCTCCACTCGGCAGGCCCAATCTCAAGTCCCTGCCCGGACTGGCCGCGCTCTCGCAGTTCGAGGCAGTGCGACTCTTTATCGAGCGCGCCGTCGCGGTAAAGCCCGATTTCGAGGCCACCAACGAGAACGCGCCCGCCATCGCGGGGATCTGCGAACGGGTCGACGGGCTGCCGCTGGCGATTGAACTCGCCG
>JALYYE010000196.1 GCA_030946735.1 Candidatus Dormiibacterota bacterium | reverse complement strand
ACCAGCAGACGATTGTGTCGCTTGACGACCTCGGCCAGGGAACGCAATGGATTGGTCACTCCGGTCGAGGTCTCGTTGTGGGTGATGAGCACACTGGCGATCTCCGGCTCACGCGCAAGCAGGGCGTCCAGATCCTCCGGATCCACCGCCTCGCCCCAGGGCAAGGTCAAGCGGGCAACGTCGGCGCCGAATGCCTCCGCCAGGTCGGCAAAACGGTCGCCGAAGGCGCCGATCGTCAGTGCGAGAATCCGCTCACCTGGCGAGACGATGTTCGCGATGGCGCTCTCCAATCCGCCGGTACCGCTGGCAGGAAAGATCAGCACGTCGTTCTCGGTCTGGAACGCCCAGCGTAGACCGGCTTCCAGCTCGGGAAGGAGGGCCCGGAATTCCGGGCCGCGGTGGTTGATCATGGGGGCCGCCATTGCCCGCTGCACACGCTCGGGAACGGGGGTCGGTCCGGGAATTCGCAACTGAGAAGGCTGAACCATTCGCCCTAGCTTACCGTCCGGCGCTAACGGCGGATGATCAGTAGCGGCGCGAGACCGACCGGCGCCGCCGGTAGCTGCGGCGGCGATATGCCGGCGGCGCTGGCAGCCGTGACTGCCGGCGGATCGCCGCCCGCATCACCAGGAAGAGCACGGCCACGCCGCCGATGAGCAGTCCCCACCGTGTTGCCGTGGCAACGCGTGTGGCATCGGCGGAGGCGGCCTCGGCAGCCAGGCGCTGAGCGGTGGCGGCCGACTCCGCATGCGCGAGTTGCACCCTGGTCTGTTCAATTGCCGGGTCGGCCGCCAGCATCCCCTGGAAAACGCCGATCGCGATCGCGTCTCGGAAGTCGTCCTGCAGCAGGAGGCTCCGCTCCCGCGGGTTCGTCAGGTAGGCGGGCTCCACGGTGACGGTCGGGACGTCCGTGCGCACCCAGAGCTCGGGCTTGGCCGCGACACCGTCGTCGGCGATCTGATAGTGCTTGAGCGTTTCGGCCAGGCCGGCATCAATCGTTTGCGCGAACGAAAAGCTGTCGGGCTTGGGGTAGAACACGGCCAGGCCGTTGATGGACGGATCACCATCGTAGGCGTTGACGTGCAGGCTGATGAACATCTGGGCGCCCGCCGCGTGCGCGCGGTTCCAGCGTTCCGATATCTCGACGTACTGATCACCGCTGCGGGTCAGGACGACCTTGACGCGCTCACGCTGCAGCAGCTTGCGCAGCCGCAAGGCCAGGTCGAGCGTGATGTCCTTTTCCATGACGGCGCCGACGACGACGCCCGGGTCCCAGAGCTGGGTGGGGTCGCCGGTCGGACTGCCGCCGTGCCCGGGATCGATGGCGACCACGTAGGGGGAGGGCACCACAAAGGTAGGCTCCGCAGCCGCTGCCCGAGCCGCTGACATGGACGTAAGCAAGACGACCCCGGCGGCAAGCGCGACCGGGAGGCGCGGGAGACGCAACTAGGGGGAGTATACGGCGCGCAATTAAGAAGTCCCGAGAAAACCCCGCGCTCTCCTGAGAGGGACGGACGTTCTTAGCGCTGGTCGGCGGTGTACGGGAGCAGCGCGACGTGCCGAGCGCGCTTGAGGGCGACGGCGAGCCGCCGCTGGTGACGAGCGCAGGTTCCGGTGACGCGCCGCGGAAGGATCTTGCCCCGCTCGCTCACGAAGCGACGCAGGCGAGAGACTTCCTTGTAGTCGATGAGATGAACCTTCTCCACGCAGAAGTTGCAAATCTTCTTGTGCGGCTTGCGGTCGCGCTTATCGGTCGGTGGTGGCATGGGGTGCTATCAATCGCTCCTTTAGAACGGGATATCTTCCGGGTCGACGTCGCGCGAGGGCTCCTCGTGGTGGCCTGGCGCGGCGGCAACCGCGGTCTCGACCGGCTCGGCGGCAGCGTGCGGCTGCGACTGGCTGCGCGGCTCGAGGAACTGGATTTCGGTGGCGTTCACCTCGGTGGTCTTGCGCTTCTGCCCGTCCTGGCCTTCCCAGGAACGAGTCTGCAGTCGGCCCTCGACGTAAACGAGGCTCCCCTTGTGCAAGTACTGGCCGGCGATCTCCGCCAGGTTGCGCTTGCCAATGTTCCAAACCACCACGTTGTGGTAATCGGTGTATTCCTTCTTCTCGCCGTCTGTGGTCTGTCCATACCGGTTGGTCGCGAGGGAGAAACTCGTCACCGGGGCCCCGCTCGGTGTGTAGCGCATTTCCGGATCGCGGGTCAGGCGGCCGATGAGCATCACTTTGTTCAGGTTCATGATTTCCCCTCATCTTGTCGAACCAGTAAATGACGAAAGACAGTGTCGGAAATCTTTAGAACGCGGTCGACCTCCTGGACTTTCGCCTGGTCGAGGTCGAACTCCGCGACGACGTAATGCCCTTCCCGGTTGTCTTTGACGGTGTACGCGAGCCGGCGCTTACCCCACGGGGTGACCTTCTTGACCTGGCCGCCATTCGTCTGGATCAGCTGGCCGACCTTCTCGATCTCCTGCTGAACCGCTTGATCGTCAAGATCGGGCTTGACGATGTACATGAGCTCGTACGCTGACAAACGCTACCTCCTTTCCTATGGGATTTGCTCCGGCTATGGCCTCGCGGCGGCATCGGAGCAGGAAAGCGCTCGTAAGTCTACCAAACCTTGCTCCGCCCTAAACGAAAAAAGCGGCCGCCCGAGGGCGACCGCTTTGCGGAGGGAAACCGACGTTCTTAGTTCTTGACCTGACCCGAGCGGATCTCGCCGGACCACTTGCCGGTCGGCTGCGGACGCTGCTCGATGAACTCCTTGAAGCGCTTGAGGTCGCTATCGACGCTTCGCGGCGTTGCCTGCACGAGCTTGTCGCCGATCTCACCGGCGGGCCCTCCCGGCGGGTCGTAGTCGAGGGCGAGCTTCACCTTCGTGTGACCGTTGATCGGCTCGAACTCCACTTTGCCGTCGTTCTTGTCGCCAGTCGTGGAGCGCCATGCGATCACACGGTTGGGCTGCTGCTCAACGATCTCAGCCTTCCACTGACGCTCGGTGCCCGCGATCTTGGCCTTCCATTCCAGGTGCTTGTCGTCGAGCTGGCGAACCTCTTCGACGTTCTCCATGAACTGGGGGAAGTCTTCGAACTGGGTCCACTGGGCGTAGACCTGGTCGACCGGCTTGTCGACCTCAATCGACTTCTCGACATGCGCCATGCTGTTGAACCCTCCCTGGGTGAGTGGTTTACGGTTTATTAGTTTATACCCTCGATGTCCGATTACCAAACCCCTGCATTATCATGTGCGGCTGAGCCTGAGGCGCACGGACACGGCTGAGCTTGGGGTGGAATTTGGTCGGCGGGGGACTCGAACCCTCGACCTCTTGGATGTGAACCAAGCGCTCTAACCAGCTGAGCTAGCCGACCGGTGCGGCCATTGTAAATCTATCGCCGCGCGGCTTTTGCCAGCGCTCGGGTGACGGCCTCGGCCGCCTCCATTGGCAGGTACCGGATCGCCTCTGCCACCACCTGCTCGGCCTCGTCTGCCGGCAACTTCCGGCGAACGACCTCGAGTTGCTGATCGACCAGGTCGGCCAGGATCTGCGACATCTCCTGCCGGCGCCGGCGGCGGAAGAGCTCCTGCTGCGCTGGATACCCATTGCCGAAGGTCACCGGGAAGCCAAGCCGCTGGAGCTCCTCCAGGTCGCGAAAGACCGTCCGGGAGCTGACCCCGAGGGTCTCTGCGAGATCAACGGCTCGGATCCCCGGGCGGGCGGTCGCCATGGACAGAATGACGAGCAGCCGATGCAAGCGCGCCGCCCGATTCACGTTGCTGACCGTAGCACTGCCTTCATGGGTCTGCAATTCAACGACCCTGCCTACAAGCCCGCTGTGAGCATCGGCCCTGGCGAGTCACGGCGGATGCGCGGCCGGATCCCGGGCGCCGTCTGGTTGGTTGTCGGCGTCGCGGCGGCGCTGGCGGTCTTCTACCTGGCACGCCAGGTGATCCTGCCCTTCGTGCTGGCACTCTTCCTGACCTATCTTCTCCTGCCCCTGGTGAATGCGATGCACAGCTCCACCGGCGGCCGGCGCGGCACCCCTCGCGCGATCGCGTCCTTTCTCGCCCTTGCCGCCTTCATCGGCGTGGTGGTCGTAGCCGTTCTGGTGCTCGCGCCGATCGTCGCCGGAGAAGCCAATCGCGTGGCGCGAGCGATGTTCAGCACGGCGGGTCATGAACCCCCGCTCGCACGGCGCCTGACAGCGACATTCCAGGCGTGGCGCGACACGATTTACGGCACCGGAGTGTTCCCTCCTGACGTCGAACGACAGCTCGACCAGGAGGTGCGCGACGTGGTCGCGGGAATGGGCGAGGCGGTAGGCAACATGGTGCAGGGTTCCTTCGCCGCCTTTCCCAAGGTCCTCGAGCTGATCGCCGTTCCCTTGCTGACTTTTTACATGCTCCTGGATGGGCCGCGCCTGGTTCGCGAAGCGCGTGGGTTCCTGCCGTCATCCCGGCAGGGCGACGCGGCGGAGCTCACGAGACGACTCAACCGCATCCTCGTGGAATACGTACGCGGCCAGCTCCTGACAAGCGTGTTCATCGGCGTGGTCGCCGCCACCGGCCTCTGGTTTCTCGGACTGCGGATGGCCCTGCTGGTTGGCGTGATTGCCTTCTTCCTCGAGGGCGTGCCCTTCTTCGGCCCGCTGATCTGGGGAACCCTGGCGGTGGTGTTGGCGCTGGCGCAGGCGGGGCCCGGCAGCCCAACGCCGATATTCGTCGGCATCTTCGCGCTGGTCGCCCAGCAGGTCGATAGCCACGTCTTCGCCCCGTTGATCCTCGGGCGCTTCACCCGGGTGCATCCGCTCCTGCTGATCTTCAGCACCCTGCTGGGCGCCTCGCTCTTCGGCTTGATCGGGATGTTCCTGGCCGCACCCGTCACGGCGCTGGCCAAGGAAACGTTTCTATTCACGATGGAACGGGTAAAAGCTAGGCGCGAGGCGGCCCGGTTGAGCGTGTCCGCCTGAGTTCGATCCAGTGGTAAGGTGAAACATTCCATGGCCAAAGAGACCAAAGACGGTAAGGCAAAAGCGAGCAAGGAGCCTCAGACCGAGGTGCCTTCGGAGGTCGCTGCCGAAAACGGCGCGAGCGGCGCCAGTAAGGCGCGCACTGCGATCGATGACGTGATTGCCGCCATCGAGGCGGCGCGCGACAAAGTCATGGCGGACGAGGTCAAGGCCCTCACAAAGCTCGGCATCCCGCGGGCGATGGCCTACCAAATGGTCGCTGCCCGCTTCCACCAGAACGTCGTCACCGACGGCGAAGGCGGCGGGCCCGAGTTCGAAAACAGTCACTGGAACGATCGCTAACCCCAAGAAGCCTCCCCTCCTGACGGTCGCCCAGGCGCGCGACCGGATCCTCTCCCGCATCGCCGTCCTCGACGCCCAGGACACCCCACTGCTGGAGGCCCGCGGGCGAGTGCTCGCCGACGACATTCACTCGGACCGCGACGTCCCACCATTCACGAATTCCGCTATGGACGGCTATGCCGTGCGAGCGGGTGATACGCGCTCGGCATCCGCCGCGGCGCCCGTCCGCCTGGAGGTCCTCGGCGAGATTCGCGCCGGAGTCGCGCCCCCTACGTCGGTGCGCCCCTTGACCGCGCTACGGATCATGACCGGCGCGGTGATGCCGGAAGGCGCCGACGCCGTGGTGCGCGTCGAGGACACTGCTGAACGCGACGGCCACGTCGAAATCCGCGTTGCGGTCGAGCCGGAGACCAGCGTCCGGCACGCGGGCAGCGATCTCCGGCGCGGCGACCTTGTCGCGGAGCGGGGCCGGGTCGTCACGCCCGGGCTGATCGGCGTGCTGGCGTCGAGCGGCAGGACCAGCGTCCGAACCGTTCGGCGACCGCGCGTTACGCTACTGACGACCGGTGATGAGTTGCGCGACGCTGGGGAGTCGCTCGGACCGGGGCAGATCACGAACACCAACCGCTATACCCTGCGGGCCGCCCTCGAGGAGGCGGGTGCCGAGGTGGTCGATGCCGGGGTGGCCCGGGACGTCCGGGAAGACCTCGTGACCCGCCTGCAGGCAGCGGCCCTGTCCGACCTGGTGGTCAGCACGGGTGGTGTCTCGATGGGCGCCTACGACCTGGTCCGCTCCCTGCTGGAAGAGCAAGGGGCCGTCGACTTCTGGCAGGTCGCGCTCCGGCCCGGCAAGCCGCTCATGGTGGGAACCATCGAAGGCCGGCCTTTGATCGGATTGCCGGGCAACCCCGTCTCCTCGCTAGTGGGCGTCGAGCTGTTCGTGCGCCCCGCGATCCTGAAGATGCAGGGCCGCGCCGACCTCGAGCGGCCACGAATCGCCGCCATCATCGATGTGGCGCTGACCAACCCGCCGCATCTCGAGCAGTACTTCCGCGGCGTCGCCCGACGGGATGGCGAGCGGATCCGAGTCCGCCTCACCGGCGACCAGGGCTCGCACGTCCTTCGCTCGATGGCGGATGCCAACTGCCTCGTTGTCGTCCCCCTGGGGACCTCCGAGGTTGCGGCCGGAGCGCCGGTCCAGATCATCCCGCTCGCGCCAATCGACTAAGCCCACACTTCGATCTACACTCTCTCTTGGAAAGGGAGAAGCGGTGGCCAGAGTCGACCCGGAGAAGATCCGAAATGTCGCGCTGCTGGGGCACAGCCACGACGGCAAGACGAGCCTTGCCGAGGCCATGCTCTACGCGGGCGGGGCCGTCGATCGCCTGGGAAAGCCGGACGCTGGCAACACCACCTTCGACTTCGAGCCCGAAGAGATCAAACGCAAGATCTCGATCGGCACCGCCATCGCGCACGTCACCTGGCGCGACCACAAGGTCAACCTGCTCGACACACCGGGGTTTCAGGACTTCGCCGGTGATGTCTGCGGCGCACTTCGGGCGGCCGAGGGCGCCTTACTGGTGGTCGGGGCGAGCACTGGGGTCGTGGTCGGCACCGAGCTTGGCTGGCAGCAGCTGCGCAGCCGAGACCTCCCCACCCTGATCGTCGTCAACAAGATGGACAAGGAGAACGCCGACTACTGGAAGGTGGTCGACGGCTTCAAGGAGTTTTCGCCGCGCCCGGTTTCGATCCAGGCACCGATTGGGCACGAGGCCGGGTTCAAGGGTGTGGTCGACCTGCTGACCCGCAAGGCCTACGAGTTCGATCCGCAGGGACATCCCAAGGAAGTCGCCATGCCGGCAGACCTGGCCGCCGAGGTCGAGTCGCGGCGGTCGCCGCTGGTGGAGGCGGCCGCCGAAACGGACGACGCATTGCTGGAGAAGTACCTCGAGAGCGGCGAGCTGAGTGATGCCGAGGTCACCAGCGCTCTCGCCAAAGGCGTCGCGGCCGGGGCGATCGTACCGGTCCTCTGTAGCGCCGCCGGCAAATCGATCGGCATCGGCACCTTACTCGATGCCATCGTGGCGCTCCTCCCATCGCCAAAGCACGCCCCGCCAGTGGTAGCCGTCAATCCGCGCACCGAGCAAGCCGAAACGCTGACGCGCGAGCTCGCCGGGCCCTTGGGAGCCATCGTCTTCAAGACCACCGCGGACCCTTTCGTGGGCCGGATCAGCTACGTCAAGGTGGTGTCCGGCGTCCTGACATCGGGCACCCCGCTGCTGAATGCGGCCAAGGACCAACCGGAGCGCGCCGGCACCATCGGTTACCCGAAAGGCAAGACGCTGGAGCCGGCCACGGAGGTGGTGGCCGGCGATATCGCGGGCATCAGCAAGCTGCAGATCACGGCCACCGGCGACACGCTCGCCAGCCGTGACCATCCCCTGCGCCTGGCGCCGATCGAGTACCCGGAGCAGACGTATAGCGCTGCCGTCAGCGCCAAGAACAAGGCCGATGAGGAAAAGGTCAACGCTGCGCTGGTCAAGCTGGTCGACGAAGACCCCACCCTCACGCTGGAGCACGAGCCGATCACCAAGGAGTCGATCGTGCACGGCATGGGCGACATCCATCTCGACGTCGTGCTGGAGAAAATGAAGCGCAAGTATGGGGTGGAGGGCACGCTGGCGGTGCCGCGGGTCCCCTACCAGGAGACGATCACCAGCAGCGCCAAGGCGGAGAAGAAGTACAAGAAGCAATCGGGCGGCGCGGGTCTCTACGGCCACTGTGTCATCGATATTGCCCCGGTCCCACGCGGCACCGGGTTCGTCTGGGAAGACAAGATTTTCGGCGGAAGCATCCCGCAGAACTTCCGACCCTCGGTCGAGAGAGGCGTGCGCGAAACGATGGAGCAAGGGGTACTGACCGGCAACCCGCTGGTCGACATCAAGGTCCGCCTGCTGGATGGATCAACGCACCAGGTCGACGGCAAAGACATCGCCTTCAAGCTGGCGGGCGCGATGGCGATGCGGCAGGCGGTGATGGATGCCAGGCCAGTATTGCTCGAGCCGATCATGGACGTCGAGGTGCTCGTCCCCGAACGCAACATGGGCGACGTCATCAGCGACCTCAACGGCAAGCGAGGCAAGATCGCAGGTATGGAGCCTTCGGGGGACCACATGGAGAAGGTCAAAGCCCAGGTACCGCTCTCATCGATGTACCGCTTTCCCATCGATCTCCGCTCGATCACCCAGGGTCGGGGGAAGTACACCATGAAGTTCTCCCACTACGAAGAGGTGCCCGCCCACGCCGCCCAGCCCGTGATTGCCGCGTATCAGAAGTCGAGGGGCGGCGAGGAAGAAGAAGAGTAGCTCAGCGGCGGCTCGGGGCCGCCCAGAGCGGGACCCCGGCCCAGGCCAGCCCGAGCAGCGTCTTCGCGTCCAAAAGCTCGCCACTCTCCCGCAGCACCTGTAGGTCGTGGGCATCGAAGGGATTGACCTTGAAGGACTCGTCGAGCTCGGGATGGGCCTCCGTGGCCGAGAGCTCCTCGGCGAGGAAGAACGTCATTCTCTCGTCGCAGTAACCCGGCATCAGGTAGGCGGTCCCGAGCTTCGTCCAGCGCTCAGCCGTGAGGCCCGCTTCCTCGGCGAGCTCCCGCCGAGCCGCCGCCGCGATCTCCTCCCCCGGCTTGTCGAGGGTGCCCGCCGGGATCTCCCACAGTTCGCGGCCTGCGACGTAGCGGAACTGGCGAACCAGGACGATGCGGCCGCTGGCATCGCGCGGGATGATGCCCACCGAACCTGGGTGCCGGACGATCTCCCTGGTGGTCAGCTCGCCATTCGGCAATCGCACCCGATCCCGGTAGACCTTGAAGAGTTTGCCGCCATAGACTTCCTGGCTCTCGACCCTTTCCTCCATACCGGATTATCATGGCTGCTTAGGTCATGATCGAGCGCACCGTTCTCGAGATCGCACAGCACCGCTTCTGGTCCTGGCAGCGCCGCCACGCACCCACGCCGCGGAGCCAGTTGCGCGAAACGGATCAATTATTGGCCGCGATCGAGGAATGCCGGGTCCGGGAGTTGAAGTTGATCCCGACCCACATCTGGCGGCGTATCGTCCACCTGCTGGGGCAGCTGGACGGCGGCTACACGGAAAAGCTGGGCATCGACCGGTCGCTTGACGGCACGGCGGAAGTCTTGTTCGAGGCCCAGGAAGCGCTGATGGTGGCGGCGCGAAGCCGCTGGCGCGGCCGGCCCGGCAACGTGGTTCCCCTCTTCCGCCGCCCGTAAAACCCCACCCCGACATGGGGGAGAGCTGTTCCCAGCGCCTACGAACATATGTTTGCTTTTCGCGGTTGTTTGTGCTAGCCTGCTGGCATGGGCGAGATGGCAACGTTGGTCCAAGGCACCCCGGGAAGCCGGCCCGTGGCCGATGTGACGACCGTCCCACTGCTCCGCCGGGTGGTTGAGAGCCTGGCGACGATGCGCCCCGGTCGGTATACGGTGTACCTCGGTCGGCCTGACCCGGCCGCGGTCCGGGCCGACTGGGACCAGGAAGTCGCGCTCGTACGCAGCGCCCGACGCGCCGTTGTCACGACGCCCGACACGACACCCCTTCCTCAGGAGGCCGATCGTCGCGATCCCGGCCTCGGCTGGCTGGCGCACGTCTGGTTCAGCGCCGTGATGGGGGACGACACGGCGATGGCGGTGGTGTGCCGGCCGGACGTAGAGCATCCGGAGGAAGCGTGGCTGCTCACCGACCCGACGGCCGTCCGCCGGTTCGTCGCTGCCGTCGAGGGCGAGCTGGCTCGACCCGACCCGCAACTGCTCGCGGTTTAAAACACCTCCGTAGAATTGGGGCCCGTGACGCCCCCTCATCGACCGTGGCCGTTACTTGTTGCCGGTACCATCACGCGCGACGACGTCCGGACACCGATGGGTGTCAACGCGGATGGCCTCGGCGGGTCAGCGACCTATTTCACGCTGGCGGCGCGCTTGTTTGCACCCGTATCAGTCGTCGGGACCGCGGGCCCCGATTTCATGCATGCATTTCAGGCCGCGATGAAGGGGACTGGCGCCGACCTGCGCAGCACGGTCACCTCCGAGCTTCCCACCTATCGATGGTTTGCCGAACACGACTACGAGACCGGGACCACCCGCAACGAACGGTCCGACCAGGGCGCCTACCGCGGCTTCACCCCGGTCCTTACGGCGGACCAGCGCAAGGCTCGCATCGTTTTCCTGGGGAGCATGGAGCCGCGTCATCAGATGAGGGTCCTCGAACAGCTCGAGGATCCTTGGTTGGTCGCCGGCGACACCATGAAGCTCTACATTCGCGAGCAGCCGGAGGCCCTCGAACCGGTGCTCAAGCGGCTCGATTACCTCTTTCTCAACGCCTCGGAGGCGATGGCGCTGGCGAAGGTCGCAACCATCGAGGAAGCATCCGAGCAGTTACGCCATCGCTTCACATTGCGCGGGCTCGTCATCAAGGAGGGGCCGAAAGGCGCCACCCTCTACCGCCGCGATGAAGACATCCACCTTCCCGCGCTGCCGGTGGATCCGCCTGTTGACCCGACGGGCGCCGGCGACGCCGTGGCAGCTGGGTTCCTCGGGTGCCTTGCCGAGCAGCAGTCGGAAACCGACCACGCAGTGCGCCTGGCCCTTGGCTACGCCATGGTGATGGCGTCCTTCGCCATCCAGCACTTCAGCGTGGGCGGGCTGCAGTCCATTACACGCGAGGACGTCGAGGCCCGGATGGCGTCGATGGCCTGGCTTCCCTCGCGGACACCGGGATGAGCTGGCAGGCCGGGGGCCTGACGATTGAGATCCTGCAGGGGGACCTGACCCAGCAAGAGGTTGACGCCATCGTCAATGCGGCGAACAACGACCTGGAGTTGGGCGGCGGCGTGGCGGGTGCCATCGCTCGTGCCGGCGGACCACTGATCCAGACCGAATGCCGGGCGATCGGCCCGATCGAGGTCGGCGATGCCGCCATCACGACCGGGGGTAAGTTGCCGGCCCGCTTCGTCATCCACGCGGCGAGCATGCCATTGGGCGGCCGCACCAGCGCCGAGAGCCTGCGGGGCTCGACACGGCGCAGCCTCGAGATCGCCAATCAGCGCGGATTGCGGTCGATCGCCTTCCCCGCCGTTGGGACCGGCATCGCCCGTTTTCCTCTGGAAGAGTGCGCTCAGATCATGCTCGACGAGGTGGTGGCGATGAGTCGCAATCCGGCCAGCCTTCGCGAGGTTCGCTTCGTCCTCTTCGGCGCCGATGCCGAGTCCGCCTTCCGCGACGAGGCGAGTCGCCGGCTAGTGGCCGGCGAACAACCCGGGAAAGAAGATCGAGGCGAGGAACGCCAGCGTAACCACCGTTAGGAACACCAGCACCACCCCGCTGAAGACGTTGAAGAGGGGCGAATTCGCATAGCGGCCCATGATCCGTTTGTCGTTGGCCAGCAGGATCAGCAGCGGCAAGAGGAGGGGCAGCATCATGCCATTTATGATGTTGGGAACGTTGGTGATCAAGGCCAGGGGCGCGCCCGGAAACATCGCGATGCCCGCGCCGAGAATGATCATCGTGGTGTAAATGGTCAAGAATGCCGGTGCCTCGCGGAAGGACTTGTCGATCCCTCGCTCGAGCCCAAAAGCCTCCGTGATCGCGTAGGTGGTCGACAGCGGCAGTACGGATGCGGCCATCAGTGACGCGTTCAGCAGCCCGATCGCAAAGAGCTGTTCCGCGTACTGGCCGGCCAGTGGTTTGAGAGCGAGGGCAATCTTCCCAAACGCCGACGGGTCGGACGGGTCAACATGGATGTGCGCCGCGTACACCGTTGCCCCGGTGGCGACGATGATGAAGAAGGCGACGACGTTCAACATCACGATGCCGGCGATCGTGTCGATCCGCTCGTACTTGAGATCGTTGGGGTGGAGGCCCTTGTCCGCCACATTCGACTGCTGGAAGAAGGCCATCCACGGGGTGATCGTGGTTCCGACGATTGTGATGAAGATCAGCAGGAAGGGCGCCGTGAAGTGGAAGGTGGGCACCACCGTGTGGTGGATGACGTCGCCCCACCTGGGGTGCGCCAGAATGGCGGACACGATATATCCTAGGTAGACCAGCGTTAGGAGCAGCAGGACCCGCTCGACCACCCGAAACGAACCGCGCAGGACCACGAACCACACCAGGATCGCGGCGATTGGGATCGCCACGAAGCGGGCAGCATCGCCAAACAGCAATTGCGCCGCTCCGCCGATTCCGGCAAATTCGGCGACCGTTGTCGCCGCATTGGCGAAGAAGAGAAAGATCATCACCCAGAGCGTCGGGGCGATGCCAAAGCGCTCGCGAATCAGGTCTGACAATCCCTTCCCGGTGACCGTGCCCATGCGGGCGACCATCGATTGGATCGCGACCAGACAGACCGCGGTAACGATCAGCAGCCAGAGCAGGTCGTAGCCGAACTGCGATCCGGCCAGTGCGTAGCCGGTGATCCCGGTCGCGTCGTTGTCGACATTGCCGGTGATGATCCCGGGGCCGATCACCGCGAGCAGCATCACGAGCCGTGCTCGGCGGCTGCGAAGAAGACCGAACGGCCGGGCCAGCGCTCTCGACGGCCCCAAGACGGTTAGAAGATGCGGCGGCGGCGCCCACCCGCCCGCGCCGGCATGACCCGCTCCATGACGTCATCGACCGTCACGATGCCGTGGATCCGGTTGTGCTCGTCGACGACGGGCACCGCCAACAGGTTGTACTTCGAGGTCACCTCAGCCACCTCGCGCGGTCCGGCGTCGAGGCGGACAGAAATCACGTTCTTGATCATGAAGTCGCGGATCTTGGTCTCGGGCTTGGCCACGATCAGGTCGCGCAGGGAGAGGACGCCCAGCAGATGCTCTTCTTCGTCGATGACGTAGACGTAGTAGACGCTCTCGGCATCCGGCTCGAGCTCGCGTAAGCGTTCGATCGCCTGGGCGGCGGTCAGGGTATGCAGCACGGCCACGTACTCGGTCGTCATCAGGCCGCCGGCGGTGTCCTCGCGATAGGCCAGCAGTTCCTCGACGTCGCCTGCCTCGTCTTCCTCCATTTTCTGCAGCAACTGTTGAGCCCGCTCGCGTGGCATATCGGCGAGCAGGTCGGCCACCTCATCCGGGGCCATCGCCTCCAGGATGTCCGAGGCGCGTTCGACGTCCAAACGCTCCAGGATGGAGGCCTGCATCTGCGGCTCGTCGATTTCCTCCAGCGTATCCGCGGCCTTCTCATCATCGAGGGCGGCGAAGACCGCGCTGCGATCGTCGGGGCTGAGCTCGTTGACGATGTCCGCGATGTCGGCCGGGTGCAGCTTGGCGAGCTTGGTGTGGGCGATGCGCAGCTTGACCGAGCTGACGTCCGTCTTGACAGGGTCGACCGCCTCCCACGAGATCAGCTTTTGGGGCCAGTCCAGCCCGATCCCCGCTGTGATGCGCCGGCCCAGCCCCTCGAGGCCGACCCGGCGCGCCAGTCCCCGGCTGCCGATATCGACGCCGATGACGAGCATCGACCCTTCGACCTGGGAGAGTTGGAGGTCATTGACGCGCACCACCCGGCGGCCGTCCATGTCGACAATCTGCTTGTCGAGGATCTGGCGTGCGAGCCAAAGCTCGGTATCGGCGCGACTGTGCGGCTGCAAGCTGCCGGCATCCACCTTCAGGCTGAGCTCCTTATTGTCCCAGCTGCGGACCACCGACCAGTCCAGCGAGCGCACCTTTCGATTGTTCTTCAGGATGACGCCGGTCACCTTGGGAAAAGGCTCGGTCATCACCACCACGAGGTCTCGAACCCGGCCGACGCGATGCTGTCGAACGTCGACCACCTCAGCGTTGAGGAAATCGCTGAGGAAGATCAAACGGCTAGCCCCGGAATTGCTTGAAGAGCAAGGACGCGTTGTGGCCGCCGAAACCGAACGAGTTCGACAGCGCCAGCTTGATGTCCAGCTCGCGCGCCCCCTCGGGGATGTAGTCGAGGTCACATTGGGGATCGGGGTGCTCCAGGTTGATGGTCGGCGGCGCCACGCCTTCCTCGACCGCCTTCACCGAGATCACCGCCTCGACCGACCCCGCGGCGCCGAGCAGATGCCCGAGCATCGACTTCGTCGAGCTGATCGGGATCTTGTACGCGGCCTCGCCAAAGATGTCTTTGAACGCCAGCGTTTCGGCCACGTCGCCCAACTGGGTGGCGGTCCCATGGGCGTTGATGTAGCTCACCTCCTCGGGCGCGACCCGCGCTTTGTCCAGCGTGCGCTTCATCGCCTTGGCCGCGCCGGCGCCGACGGGATCGGGGGCCGTGATGTGACTGGCATCGGCGGTCGCTCCATAGCCAACGATCTCGGCGATGATCGGCGCACCGCGCTTGCGCGCGGACTCGAGTTCCTCGAGGATCAGGATCCCCGCGCCCTCTCCCATGACAAAGCCGTCGCGCTCGATGTCGAAGGGACGGCTCGCCAGCTGGGGCTCGACCTTGCGGGTCGAAACGGCTCGTGACGCGCAGAAGGCGGCCAGCGCCAGGGGGGTGACACAGGCCTCGCTGCCACCCGCGATCATGGCCGTCGCGTCGCCACGCCGGATGGTCTCGAAGGCCTCACCGATCGCGTGCGCACCCGAGCTGCATGCCGAGACGGTGCAGTAGTTGGGGCCGCGGGCGCCGACCGCAATCGATATCATGCCCGCGCCCATGTCAGCGATCATCATCGGCACGGTGAAGGGGCTAATGCGGTTCGGCCCCCGTTCCTTGAGGACGGTGAGCGCCTCCTCGATCTGCTCCAGGCCACCGATAGCGCTGCCCACGATGACACCGACCTGGTCGCGGTTCGCCTCGGTAATCTGCAGTCCCGATCCCTCGAGCGCCTCGCGGGTGGCGACCATTGCAAACTGGACGAAGCGCGACATCCGGCGTGCCTCTTTACGTTCAAGCCGGGTCTCGGGCTTGAAATCGACGACCTCGCTCGCCACCTGGCTCGGCATCCCGGCCGGGTCGAACGCCTGCACGCGGCGCACGCCCGAGCGGCCCGCCTTGACGGCCTCCCAGGTCTCTCGTGTGGTGTGGCCGAGCGAGGTGATGGCGCCGGTCCCGGTGACGACGACCCGCGAGCCGTTCACCATTTCACGCTCGCCTTTCCACGCCGGGGCTCGCTTCTGCGATCCCTCCACCGCCCCAGCGCAGGCACGCCGCCGCCCAGCTGGGGCCACTCCCACAGGCGAGCAAGAGCGCCGTCATCCCGGCTTGCAGCCGCCCCTCTTTGACCGCATCGTGGAGCGCGGTCAGCGGCGCGGCCGCCAGCAAGGATCCGTAGCGCGCTTCATCGAGAAGGATCCGGTTGGATGCGACGCCCGCCTGCTTGCTCCACGCCTGCATGATCTCGGGCGCGGACTGCTCGCCGATCACCAAATCGATGTCCGGCATCGCCAGCTCGGCTTTCTGAAGGCAATCGCTGGCGGCCTCGGTCAACCCGCGCAGCAGCGTTCGATGGTGGGCATCGCCGTTCTCGTCTGCCCGGGCCGCGCCACCCGCCATGGTCGACAGCACCCCGCCGTCACCGGCGGCCTGGGTGAGCACCACCGCCGCGGCTCCGCGGTAGTGAACCCTACCGCTCTGCCCTGGCAGGTCGACCAGTTGATTGTCAGACTCGGCTCCGATCAGCAAGACCGCCCGCGCGCCACCCGCGATATAGCGGATGCCGACGTTGAGCGCCGAGAGCAAGCTGGTCTCAGCGGCATAGAGGTCGAAGCTCGCCACCATCGGCAGCTTCAGCTCCGTCTGCACCAGGCAGGCGGTGGTCGGCCAGAGGACGTCCGGTGTCGATGTGCCCACGATGATCATCTCGATTTCCGAAGAGTTCACGTCCCCCGCGCGCAACGCGGCGCGCGCGGCGCCGGCCGCCAGCGAGGGGGTGCTCAGGCCCTGCTCGGCCTGCACCCGGTAGGACACTCCCGCCAGATCGGTGCCGGTGACACGCCGGGCCAGCGGGGCGTCGGCCGACGGACGGTAGACCCCCAGGCCGGCGATCGCCCCGAGGGCCAATCCGCGATGTGCCTTGGCAAGCGAAGGCATCGAGGCTGAGGTCACGCCTCATTTTAAGTCCGGCTTTTGCGCATGGTTACGTTTGGCCCGA
>JALYYE010000173.1 GCA_030946735.1 Candidatus Dormiibacterota bacterium | reverse complement strand
CCGGGTCGTAAATCTCTGTCCGCGTGGTGCTGTGTCCAGTGTCCGCGGCAATCCCACCGGCGATCAGCACCTTGCCGGAGGGCAAGAGGGTGGCCGTCCCCAGCGACCGCGTGACGATCATGGGGCCGGTGGGAGACCAGCTGTCCGACGCGGGGTCATAGAGCTCCGGAGCGGTATCGGGTTGTGAGAAGCCGCCGACGACGAGCACCTTGCCATTTGGGAGGAGCGTCGCCGTCGCCGCCTGGTGCGGCGCCATCATGCTGGCGGCTGGTGACCAGGGGCCGGCCGCAGCGCTATCCGCCGAGAGACCGCGAGTCACGACTGTGACCACCAGCACGGCCAGGCAGGCGAGCATCGAGCGACCGACACGCGTCATCTCGATGGTCAACGCGTGCCCCAACAAAAAGGTACGACCGTGGAGAGGGACCATTACCAATGTGCCGTGGTGATCGTTCCTATTACATGCAGAAGGCGCCCTCGAGAGCGGCTCCAACCGCACTCCTGGCGATCGGGGCAAGCCTGGCGCTCTTCCTGCTGATGGCGATTGGGCTTTACCTGGCGGTGGCGAATCATTTATTCATCTTTTCGCATCAAACGGTGAGGGTCGTCGGTTCCTCGATGGATCCGACGCTCCACGACGGCCAGGCCGTTACCCTCGACTTTTCCGCCTACCAACAACATGGGCCTGCTCGGGGCGATCTCGTGATGCTGGAGATCCTCCCGGTTGGCGGCTACATCGAGCGCGTGATCGGCGTCCCGGGTGATCGCATTCGTATTGCCCAGGGCTCGGTCTTCATAAATGGGCAGCCGCTGAAGGAGCCCTACGTTCGCGAATCCTGGACGGTCAATAACAACTGGCCGAGGGACGGCAACGATGTCACGGTGCCGTCCCGACAGTACTTCGTGCTGGGCGACAACCGTAATCACGCGCAAGACTCGCGATCACGCGGTTTCATTGAGTTGGATGCGATTGCCGGCCGGATCCTGCCCCAGTGATCCCGCCCGCGCCGCCTCCCCCTGCCCGCCGAGTTGGCCAGCGTCGATGGGCTGCTCCTGGTGGGGCCGGCATCAGTTAATTGAGGCCCCAGTGGAATCCAGGCGAGCGCTGACCGATACCAACTGGCCTCGGCCGGCGTTGGGCGAGTGTCACGTTCATCTCGAGGACGAAAGAGGGAGAGATGCGATGAGCAGTGAGGCCGGAATGGACGAGAGCTCCGCAGGCATTGGACTTTTTGAACCGCTGGCAACATCGCAGGCGCCGCTGCAGCCTCATTCGGTACCCGCGGCTCGTCGCCGCCGGCGCTGGCCGCTGATCGCCGCAGTGGCCGGCCTCCTCGTGGTGGCCCTGGCGGTCGGCGCCTACGTCGCCAATGCGTTGCTCTCGCAAACCTACAGCCCACAGCACGCGGTCGCCGACTACCTCGCCGCACAGCGACGGGGTGACGTCAATGCCATGTGGTCCCGGGCCAGCTATATACACGGCGACGGCGCGTACGACCGCATGTTCAATCAGGCAGCGCTTCGCGCCATGATGCAGCTCCCGGCAAACTCGAAACTTCGCGACGTGCGAATCACCTCCACCCGACAGCTGGATAGCACCAGCAGCCTGGTCGGGGTCAGCCTGGCGTGGAATGGCGTTCCCCGCGACCGGACGTTCACGGTACGCAAGGATCCGACCGTCTCGCATTGGCTCTTCTACTCGTCCTGGAAGGTCGAGATCCCGGAGTCGACGATCAACATGACCTTGCCGAACCAGCCCGGGACGGTCCTGGTCGACGGTATCTACCCCCCGCCCGGAACGACCGCAGCGTCGATCAAGGTCATATTCGGGTTTCACCAGGTGACCATGCTCGAGACCCCGCTGCTGGCCGAGGCCGGGCAGCAGGTCGAGTCCGCGTCTGATTCGGCGATCAGCATCCCTGGCGTTATCAGCAAATCCGCCCTGGCGAAGGCTGCCGAGGCAGTCAATTATGCGTTCACCCATTGCACGGGCAATGGTTGCCCCGACCACACCTACACCGCTCCGGACACCAATTTCAATTACTACATGCCGCTGCCGGGATACGGCAACATCTCCTACACGAAATACGTCATTACGCTGACGGAAGACCCGACCACGACAATGAAGCTGACGATCCAGGCGGATAAAGACAAGGTTTCCGTGAGCGGACCCTGTACGAGCACCTTCACGGTCAACGGCAGCCGCCGGTACATGCTGAAGGGCGACTTCAGCGGCACCCTCACCTGGACAGGAGGTGGCTTCTCCGCCAACCTGGGCTGGAACTGCTGGACCGCGAAGGGATAGTTCGCAATGCCGGTCACTCAGTTGGGCGGCACCGGAGGCGGGAGTCTACTCAGCCAGCATTAACGGCTTGCGAGAGGTGACCAGGAAGACGCCGACGGATAAGGCAAGCCAGCCTAAGCCCATGCCCATCAGCAGACGCTCGAACGCAGGCTGGCGGGTCGCAAGCTCGGCCGAAGTGAGGCCGGTCAATAGGGAAAGCGGAAGGAGCGTCGATATCGCCAGGGGCAGCGCGGCGAGCCACGATGGAAGCGCCCCGACGCGAAGCGCGCTGATGCCGGAGAGAAACCAGCCGACGGTCAGGGGCAGGACGCCGACAGCCATTACGGCGTAGCCGAAGGCGGTGATCCGGTTGTCCCACCAGCCGTATTCGAGGAAATTCCCGATCAGCAGCAGTATTAGCCCTATTGTCTGAAGCCACAGCCCGGCGGTGCCGAGGTTGCCATCGCGTCCCGCTTGCGCTTTGCGGAAGACCCAGGCGACCGGAAGTAGGAGTAGGATCCCCGGGTTGAGGAGGGCCCGCGCCTGACCCTCGGTCAATCCGAGGAGCCCTCGGTTGGTAGCCAGGTCCACGAAGTGGCTGAGCACCCAGCCCGTCAACCAGAGCGCAGCCCCGAGGGCGGCCCCTGCCACCAAGATGGGACGCCAGCGCATCGGCCGCAGCTTAATCTACGCCGCGATCTCACCGAGACGGTCGCTTCCCCGCCCGCGCGCTCTGGCGCGCCGGTCCCGCTCCACGCCTTCCTCTATGTTGAGGACGAAGTCCCCCCGGCGCCCATAGGCAGCGCGGATCTCCTCCGAAGTGCGGTAGACAGCCAGTTCCGGAACTTGGTCCCGTGCCTCATCCTCCAGGGCCCGGCGCCAGCCATCTCCATGAGGCGCACCCCTTGTGACGAGAAACTTCCGGTTCGAGCCCAGCCACGACTTGAGGGCGAGGGCCGCTGTCACCGTCCAGGTGATGGGCGCTTCCGGCTGGTTGGTGCCGATGATCACCTCCAGCTGCGCGGTGCGAAGGTCGCAGGCCCTGAAGTCGTACATGACTCGCTGGTCGGGGCTGACGTAGAGGAACTCGACGTGAGCGCCGGCAACGTTGACCGCGTTGAGTAAGCGGATGCCGATCTGGCGGGCCAGCCATGGTAGTCCCTGCCGCTCGAGGCCCCTGGCGACGTCGAAGGTCTCCTTCATCCAGACCGTCCAATCGCCGTGGTAGTCGTGGAAGTCCACCAGGCCGCCTTCGCTCGCGCTCCGGCAGCGGATGCCGACCTCGGTGATGAAATCAGGGCTGCAGATCCGGCGGACCAGGCCGCCCACGTACCGATCGGCACCCGGAAATCCGTCGAAGAGGGCGGTGTCCAGCAGCAGGGCACCGTTTGAGGCGATGCTGTCGATCCATCTCGCTTGGCCTCCGCCGTCTCGGTCGAGGCCCATCGCGAAATAGCCTTTGCCCGGCATCCAGAGGTCACGGATGACGCGCTCGCGGAGCGCCTGCGCTCGGTCACGCCACTCCACCGCGCGATTTTCGAAAAGGCGCGCGGCGCCGAGCAGGGCGTCATAGGCGTAGCCCTGCACCTCGATGGCAGCAATCGGCGCGGCCGAGTTGGCCAGGGTCCCGTCGCGGTGGATGTACGAGGTGCCCGAGTCCTTCCAGACCTGGAAGGGGATGCCGTCCGGGTTTCGGCGCTGGAACTCCACCAGCCCCAGCGGGGAGGCGTCCATCTTCGCGGTGATCCAGTTCACCGCCGCGAGGACGCTCTCGCGGACCGTGATCTGACTGCCGTCCCGGCGAGTGACACGATCGGCCAGGATGGACTCGCCGTGGGTCGCGCAGTAGCGGGCCACCAGGCGAACGAAGAGCGGCGTCGCATCGACGCTGCCGTAGTAGGTCAGGCTCGTCTCATCGCCACCCCACCGGCCGGCCAACTCCCTCAGCAGACGCTCGGACGCCGGCGGGATCCGCCGGCCGTCGGCGTAGAGCGTCCGGTGCTCGTGGTGGATCTTGCCGCGCTCCTCCTCGTTGCTGTGGGGACCGACGGGGGCGTCCACCGTACCCTGCAGCCGGGCCAACGTCAGGATGATGTCGCGTGCCAGGTCCGGCCGCAGGTGGAGCAGCGTCTCGGCGGCCGTCACCGAGTCGCGGCCGTAGATTGCGTAGCTGAACAGCCGGTCGCCGCTTCCGTATAGTCCGTGGCCGCTGCTGCGTAAGCGGGCGAGGTCGGCAAGGGCGCTCACTGGGGTACAACGCGACGCACCGGTCCGTCTGGCAGGTCGCCCAGAGCGCATTTGAAGTGACCTTGCCTGAAGGCGATCTAGATGAATTTGCTGTTCGGCCAGGACGGGTTGAGCAGCAGCCGCTTCCCGCGGCGGGACAGCCGACCCTACCCTGGGGTCCGGTCGATCAACCGAAAGATGGCGATCCCGTCAAGTGCTCTCGGGTTGCTGAAGACCAGGCGCCCGATGCGGCCTGCGGGTGAGCGTCCCACGATTCGTGGCAAGCACGACGATGACTGCGGCTGCCGCATAGCACAGGGAGCCGAGAAGTGGACCGAGGTGCATCGGGTCGACTGAGGCTCCAGGAATGAAGCTCGAATCGATGTTGTGAGCTGCATGCGCGACTATGACGGCTAGAAGGCTTCCTCCAGTGCTGTTGTAGATCCAGGCGTAGATGACCGCAGTGCTTGTGAGACGAATGTAGGTCTGGGCCACATCCGACGGAAGGAACAACTTCGCGCCCCCGGGAACGACAAGCGGCCAGAGGTGCCAGGTCGACCACAAGGTACCGACTATGACCGCTGCCCAAAGGGCTCCGATACGGCTCTGTAAGCGAGGTTGAGCGAAGCCTCTCCAGCCGAACTCCTCGCCAAGCGGCGGCACGAGAGCAGCGCCGATGGTAAAGGGGATCGCGCTGGGCACTGTCAACCATACGAGCGATTGTTTGCCGAGTGCCATCCAAATAACGTCTGCCGCAAGCAAGATCGGGATCGGCAGAAGCAGCGCGACCAAATACCAAATCGGGTGCACGCGCCAGTGCTTAAATTGGCGAAACAGCGACCGTGCGCCCGCTGCGCCGGGCATGCGCCAGGCGACAAGAATCGCTGCCAGCGATGGGCCTACGGCGGCCAGCTCAACGCCAATCCCCAGCAGGGCCAGCTCTGCCGGCGGCAAGTTGCCGGTGAACTTACTGAGGTCCGGTATAAAGGCGAAGAAGGGAACGAGCCCGAGTCCGCTCAGAGCGGCGACGACAGCGACCCACACCAGAACCGGCCGCAGGGGAAGTCGGGGTTTGTCGCTCCCCGCGTCTCGCACCCCAAAATCCTAGTCGTCTCGTGGGACCACGGCATATTGAAGGCGATGGCTGGGTCAATTGGTCAGGTCTGGCACTCTCCTGTCTAGCCTCGGGCCTGATCTCTGGCCGCGGTTGCGACGTCTACTCGGCGAAATCGATGCTCGCTATGGCGGCAGGCGGCCGTCGGTCAGGCTGTCTCCAAACCCATTGCCGCTGCGGCAGCAGCCTGCCGCTCATCGCGCGTGACCAGCACTACGGAGTCGGCACCCGCAAGGGCGGTGGCAGAGGTTGAGGCCACAGCTAGGTGAAGGGCATCGAGCGTCCGCAGATCATGCTCCGTCAGCAGTCGATACGCGAGCGGGAAAACGTCCCCAGGATCGAGTCTCAACAGTGCGATCGGGCCATCATTACCGCAGTCGGCATCGAAGCGATCTAAAAACAAGCGGGTCCTCTTCGTCCTCCCCGTTCTGGCTGCCGCCGAAACGGCACTCGCGAATTCAAGCCGTGTGAGTTCCGAAGTAACGACGGCTTCGTTGCCTTCGAGCAAACGCGCTCTCAACTCCGCATGCTCGGGTTCATCGGCAAAATAGGCACGGACAAGGGCACTTGTATCGGCGTAGAGAAGGCTCAGCTGGCCGCGCGCTCCTCCCTGAGGGCGTGGCTAACGGCGGCTCCCCATCCTCGCGACGCTCGGCGGAGACTTTCACGCGAGGGAGTTCGGGTCGGTCGAGGCGGCCTCACGATGCGCTCGCCCCCTCGGAGTCGCAACTCGGCCTTCGCTGACCGGCCCGCAACCTGAGATGCCAGGATATCGTTGACCAGGGCGTTGACGGATCGACCCTCGGCTGCCGCGCGTTTCTTTAACTTCGCTAGCAATTCTTCGTCCAATCTAGTTATCAGCTGTCTCACCGGCTCATGATATCACATAAGGCAGCGATGATATCATTTTGGGCTCGGATGGCAATTGCCGCGATAGCCACAGAACCCATCTGCAAGTTGGCTGGCTGTGCTCAGCCGCGGCAGTTGGCTAGAGGCGATGGCTGGGTCAATTGGTCAGGTTTGGCAACAGCGTTGGCCAATCTTTCCCAAGGGGTCGTTAGATCGCTCGAGGGGCTCGGCGGGCGCAATTCGACCCGCGGGCCAGCGTTGACTTAGAGAATGAAGAACCTTGTTAGAGGCTTCCTCCTCGGAGTGCTGGTCACGGCAAGCTGCTTGCTGCTAGCACCTTGGGGTTCCGGCGTCAAAGGCAACGTTTACTGGCATAGCAACTCCGGCACGCTGGCTGCCAGCCATTCTCAGGGATGTGAAGCAGCAGAATCACCCATCCAGACAGAAGTCCACGTCTACAACCCAGCAACGAACTCTTTGATAGCCAGTGTCAAATCGGCAGAGGACGGTCGCTTCCAGCTCAATTTGCCGCCGGGCCAATATCAACTCAAGACCGACATGGTATGCGGTGGATCGATGAGCGCGTACGTACTCGTCACGGTACATCCACTCCTCTTCACCGAGGTGACTCTCGATGTGTATGGCATCGCTGGCTCCGCGCAAGGTGGCGGCTAGCCTCGGAGTTAGCCTGGTCCGCGCATTTCACGTGGCTCCTAGATGACTTGGCGTTCTTGTGCGGGGACGGCAGCTGAACGCGATCGCTAGGTCGACTGGTCAGAGTTAGCAACAGCATTGGCAGACCTTCCTCACTTGTCCGCCGAGCCATTGGTTCGTGGCGTCCGGCTGACTCAAGGTGCGGAGGGCGGCTTTCGCTAGCCCGCAGTGTCCGGCTCGATCGCTTCGACCCCCATCTCCACCACAGCTCGCACTGTGATCTCGTCAGGAGCCACATCGATGGGCTCGTCCGCTATTGCTGCGAGACTCCTTTGAAGATGCACCCCAGCTGTGCCTAGAGTCGGGCCCACCTGGTTGCTGGCGACACGCAATCCTGGTTCTGAGAGCCAGGCAACCCGATGTAGTTTGAGTCCGAGTTCAGCGATATACGCCTGCGCCCGTCGACGAGCGTCGGCAACAGCCTCACGCCTGGCTCGCTCGTGGACGTCATTATCCGGATTCAGCCGCCACGTGGGTCCGTGGATGGTGGCGACTCCGGAGGCTGATAGCTCGGCGACCAGGACTCCAAGATTTTTGAGATCCGTAACTTCGAGGACCGTGCTTCGGCTTGCTCGCCACCCTGTCTTGATGGATTCACCCTTCTTCCAACGCGTCTTGGGGAAGACGGCCAAGCTGGCGGTGATCTTGCGAGCGAAACCGCTCTTGTAGCGTTCGAAAATCGCATCGACGTTCCGTGCCGCCTCCGCCGCCGTCGTATAGGCATCCTGCTGAGAGGAGCCGTCGCCCTCGACCATGACGCGAACAACCGCTCGGTCGGGTAAGGCGTTGGCCTCGCCTTCGCCCCTCACCTGAATCTCGATCGACATGCCAGAAAGCTACTCCCTTGTCAACGACGGCGGCGGCGACTACAGCAGAATCCAACCGCCCGGCTGGCCCTTGTCGCCCTGGGCTTGAAGGCGATGGCTGGGTCAATTGGTCAGGTCTGGCAACTACCGCTGGGTTCCTCGGGGCCGACTTGGTCCGGGTGCTCGACAAACTCTATCGGGCGATTGGAGGTGGGCACGCAGCGTGAAGCGTCAGGCAGTCGCGGGTCTTCGGCTGTCGCTAGGGTCTCCATGTCGCTCCTGCAGTTCCCGGACCGCCGCGGCTTGGCAAAATGGTCCCGCATGGGAGTAACCGCGGGGCGAGTCTTGGCGCCAAACCTGGAGTCGTACGAACGATCCGTGCCTCCAGATGTCTGCTGCGCGCGAATGGCTGCGGCCCTGTCGCAGGCGTGCTTTGAGCATGATGAGCCATTTGAATGTCCAGACAATCTCGTCTACTGGTGTCCGCCCCTCGACGAGTACGGCCTAATTGTTCACGATGGCGGACGGAGCTATCTGCTGGTGTCCGTCTGCCCCTGGTGCGGCCGCCGCCTGCCGGACTCAAAGCGCGAACAGTGGTTTGCCGAACTCGAAAAAATTGGCGTCGACAGTCCGCTAGTCGACAAATTGCCGGCTCCTTTCGATTCAGACCAATGGTATCGGGAGGCCGGCCCCACCCTAACGGCGAACTAGCAGCTTGGGCGTCGAAAATAAAGGCGGCAGCCCTCTGCTTGAAGGCGATGGCTGGGCCAATTGGTCAGAGTTGGCAACACTCTTAGCCGACTTGAATGAGGTATTCACCGCATCAGTGCGCCAGGCTTTGGATCGCGGTCGGCCGGCCGCCTGTTAGCGAACGAG
>JALYYE010000172.1 GCA_030946735.1 Candidatus Dormiibacterota bacterium | reverse complement strand
AACCGTTTCATCTCATTCCTCCACCTCTGAAAATCTGGTCTGGCACCAGAACGCGCCGCCGAGGGGAAGGTATTGCTTAGCGCGAAACGGCGGTCGCGGCCTCGAGGTCGGCCACGGCGGGGATGAGCTTCTCGCCGACAAGCTCGAGCCGCTTGGTTTCGTACATCTTCGGCACGTGTCCGATCGCGGTCTGGATGCCCATGCTGGCCAGCCACTTCAGACCCCCGATCACCTTGCCAAGGTTTTCGCCGTTGTCGCCCAGATCGAACGCGAACATGGCGGTCTTCTCGATCTCGTCGTAATTGCGGCCGACCGCCTGGCAGTGCTCGCGCAGGATCGCGAGTTTGCGCAGGACTTCGGGACTGGGAAACAGATTGCAGGCATTGGCGTACTGGGCGACGAAGCGGAGGGTCTTCTTCTCGCCGCCGCCCCCGATGAGGATCGGTGGGTGGGGGCGGGTGAGGGATTGCGGAGAGTTGAGCGGCCGCTCCAGCTGGTAGTGCTCGCCTCGAAATGGCTTTTCGCTGCCGCGTTTGCCTTCCCACATCTGCTGGCAGATCTGGAGTGTCTCCTCGAGCCGCTCGAACCGCTCCTTGAGCGGTGGGAAGGGGATGCCCAGGCCGCGGCTCTCGTCTTCGTTCCAGGCGGCGCCGATGCCCAGCCAGGCGCGGCCGCCGGAGAGGACATCGAGCGTGGTAACGGTCTTGGCCAGGATGCCGGGCTGGTGGTAAACCGCGCCCGTCACCATGGTGCCGAGCGTGACGCGCGAGGTCACCGCCGCCACGTAACTGAGCGCGCTATAGCCCTCGAGCATCTCGTGGTGTTCGGGGCCATTCATGCGGATCTGCCAGAAGTGGTCCATCACCCAGATGGAATCGAAACCGGCCTGCTCCGCTGTGCGGGCGATCTCGGCCAGCGTGCTCCCGATCTTGGCCGGGCCAGATGGCCAGGTGAAATCCGCGATGGTCAGTCCGATCTTCATGCCGGTTGACCCCTATGATGCAGCGAAATCGAGTGAAGCCGGTGATTTGCGTTCGAAATGACCGGGACGACACCCTGGGGATCACGGCTGCGGTGCTCGCCGAGGCGGGCGTCCCCCTGATCCGCCTCGACGCCTTCGCCGCGGATGCCAGGTGGCCCGACCTGGAGGAGATGGGTGGCCTGATGGTGTTCGGTGGCGAGATGAACGTCGACGAGGTCGATCGGCACCCGTATCTGCTCACGCAGCGAGAGTTGATGCGCCGGGCAGCCGGCGCCGGGCTGCCGGTGCTCGGCATCTGCCTGGGCGCGCAGCTGCTGGCACGGGCCTTCGGCGCGCGGGTCTATCCCGCGCCGGTCCGCGAACTGGGCTTCAGGCCTGTGCGCATCACCGATGCGGGAAGAGCGGACGCGTTGCTCAGCGCGTTCCAGAGTGGCGATCGGGTCTTCCAGTGGCACGAAGACACCTTCGAGCTGCCCGCCGGCGCCCAGCTCCTGGCGTCGGGCGATGACGTGCCGATCCAGGCCTTCCGTCACGGCACGGCGTGGGGCGTGCAGTTCCATTTCGAGCTTGACGCCACCGGCGTCGAGGCCTGGCTGCGCGTCGCTGAGCCTAGCCTCAAGCGGGTCTGGAAGCGGAGCGCCGACGAGGTGCGCCGCGAAGTAGGGAAGTATCTCGGTGCCCAGCAGCAGCGATCACGGGTGCTGCTGACGGCGTTCGCCGACCAGGTGCGCGCGACGAAGAGTTTCTAGGCCGCCTGCGCCATGGTGGCGTGCAGCGTGGCACGCAGCGCAACGCGGCGGTGCACCTCGGCGATCAGCTGGGCCGGCGTGATCTCGACCGGGACCCTGACCACCTGCGCCTTCTGCGCCGGGTAGGCGAACATCGCGAGGTCACACAGGACGATCACATCGGGACCGGGCATCTGGCTGCCGAGCTCCTCGAACAAGCTCCTGGCCATCCGGGTCTCGTATCCACCGGCGGCAAGGGCGTCGCGATAGACCAGCCCGGTGTCGGGATCATCCGCGATCAGCAGGACCCGGGTTACGTCGTTGGGGTGGTTCATGTCATGACATGATGCGTTGCGATGGTCGCCGCCGGTTAGGCCATTCGGCCTACTGAACGCGTCCGTTTGGAAGTGCGCGCTTGAGGCGGAGATCCCGCGTCAGCGGACGCCGCGGATACGGCTCACCATTACCGTTCCCAGGATGAACCAGAGCGCGGCGCTGCCGAAGATGAAGCGAAAGCCAAGGTCGTGGCCACTCGTAATGCCGAGCAACTGGTGGCCCGGTTCGTTCAAGAAGTGCAGAAACCCGGCGAGGATTGCGGGCGCGAGCACCTGGGGCAGGGTGAAGGAGACGTGCCAGAGCGCCATGTCTCGTCCGGCGGCCTCTTCGCGGTTGGGAAGCACGTCGCAGGCCAGCGCCCAATCGACCGCGTAGTAGGCGCCGTAGCCGATCCCATAGAGGATGCCGAGGACATACAGCAGGCTCAAGGAGCGCACCAGGCCGAAGAGCAGGACGGAAACGACCACCGCCTGCATGGCGCTCGAGATGTAGACGAACAGCTTGCGCCGTCCCGTTCGGTCGGAGAGCACACCGCCGACCATCGACGGGATGATCGCCCCGGCGATCACCGCTAGCAGCCAGAAGGCGCTGGCCGCGCCGGCATCGGGCGTGCGCACCACGTCGCGGAAGTAGAGCTCCATGAACGGAAGAATCGAAAAGATGCCCAGCGTCACCAATGCGCGGGTGGCGAAGGTCCAGAAGAAGTCATTGGAGCGGAACGCCTGGAAGAACGCCATCAGGGGCGCAAGCGTCCGGGCGGCGAGCACGGTGACGGTGCCGGCCGCCAGGAAAAGGATGACCACCGGCCACAATAGTTCGCCGAGCTGAAGGATGAGCACTGCGAACAGCGCCACGAGTGCCACGACAAAGGCAGCGCCACAAAGTATGCCGGCGGGCGGTATGTGGATCGGCTCCGAACGCGCGGGCCGGCGGACGATGGGCGGTTCCTTAACGGCGATCACAGTAATGAGAAGGGTGACGACCAGGATCACAGCGACGATCCCGTAGCCGGCGAGCAAGCCGGCGCGCGTGTCGCCGTAGAGCGTGAAAGTGAGCCCCACCAGCCCGACACCGACCACGGTGCCAAGCTGGTTCATGGTGCCGAGCAAGCCAGAGGCTCGCCCACGATCTTCGGCGCGAACGACATCCGGGATGACACCCGTGTAAGCAGCTCCGGCGGCATTGTTGCTCAGCTGCACCAGGAGGTAGGCGGCGACAAAGGTGATCTGACTCGCGGAAAGCGCCAGCAAGCCGAGGCCGATGATATTCAAAATCGTGCCGGCCACCATCCAGGGCCGCCGCCGACCCCACCTGGTCACGGTCCGGTCGCTCAACCAGCCAACGAGGATGGGCGTGAGGAGCGCAAAGACACCGCCCGCGGCGGTCACCCGGCCGATCAGGAGATCGGCGTTGGA
>JALYYE010000157.1 GCA_030946735.1 Candidatus Dormiibacterota bacterium | reverse complement strand
AGTGGCGGCACGTAGACGTCGAGGCGTGTGTTGAAGGCGGCCGACGAGCCACAACTTCCAGGTGCCGCGGTGTCAAAAAACGTGGTTTGGAACTGCGAACTGGTGGCGCTTTCGCAACCCGCCTGCGACGTGGGCTGGGTGACAAACCCGTTGAGGTTGGCAAGGTCATGGGCGGCGACAACGGCGGCATTGCTCGAGTTGGCGGGCGGCGCCCCCTGGGCCAGGAGGGCGAGGGTCTTGCCGGCCGCCAGCGCGGACGCGTCCACGGCGTTCTGAACCTGCAGGTTGGCGAGGAACAGGTGGCCGGAGTCGAGCGCCAGGGCAACGATGCCGAACAAGAAGAAAAACATGAGGGCGAAGATCGGCAAGACCTGACCGCGCCCGTGCGGCGACCCGAGACGATGCAGCAGCAGCGGGCGCTCAGTACTCAACGTGCACCACGCTGATGGTCCTGATGGTGAGGTTGGCGATGAAGCTGCGGAACATGGGAACGATCGGCGTGTAGCCGTACTGCACCTCGACCGCTACGTCGGGGTGCAACTGGTCCATCGGTCGGGCCGGCCCGTTGCAGTTGGTATCAGGCGGATAGGCCGCGACCGCCGGATAGATATAGATGTAGCCCTGACCGGCGGCGGGCGTCGTCGGACCCGGGGTCCCGCTACCGTTCGGGTCCTGGTTGCCCCGGATGGAGTTCGGATCCGCCATCAGCGGGAAGCCGCGGCCGACCTGCTCGACCCGTCCCAGGGCGGCGCAGTCGCTGGTGATGTTGGGCGAGAGGGAGATCATGCGGGCGCCCTCGCGCGCCGCCCAGGAGATGGCCGCATACGTATAGACGAGCCGGCTGAAGTCGATCAGCAGCAGGATCATCAGGACGGCAAACGGCGCCACGAGGGCAAACTCGACCATCGACTGCCCCCGTCTGCGGGGGGCACGGCTGGCACCGCCCCTCCCGTCCATATTCCTCGCAAGGTATGTCCCGAAGGTTGCGCAAACCTTTGTTCGGACCGTAATGTTGCGGGCTGCTATTACAGCCTTGTTATCGATCATTCAGGTCCGTCACCGTGGGCTTAAGCGAAATCGCCTAGGTAGCCTCCCGTCGTGTGATGTGTAGGTCTGAGGCCCGGTGCGGCGTTACCCATCCAGCCCGATGGCAAGCCTGGCGAAAGCGCTCCCAGAACCCGAGCCGGATCGTCGCCGGCGCCTCCCCAGAGCCGCCCGAAGGGGGCTTGTCCTTGCCGGCGCCGGCGTCCTCTACCTGGCACTGGCGATCGGGTTCTTCGCCTCCATCTGGTTCACGCCGGGCGCACCGGGCTCGACCGCGCTGGGGGTCGGCGGCGACCCGCAGCTGGCGATCTGGTTCCTGCACTGGCAGGGGTTCGCGCTGACCCACGGGCAGAACCTCGTCTTCACGACGTACCTCGACGCGCCAGACGGCGTGAACCTGATGTGGAACACGACGGCGCCTCTGATCGGCGTTGTCCTGGCGCCCATCACGCTGACCCTCGGCGCCGTCTTCGCCTACAACCTGGCGGAGACGCTGGGCCTGGCACTCTCCGCCCTCGCCGCCTTCCTCATGATCCGCCGCTACGTGCGGGCAACCGACGGCATCGGGACGCTGGCGGCGCTGGTTGGCGGCGCCCTTTACGGTTTCTCACCATATATGGCGGCCCACGCGCTGGGGCACCCCCCGGCGGTGGCGCTCTTCACCCTGCCGCTGATGGTCTTGCTCGTCGACGACCTCTTCGTGCGTCAGACGAGCTCGTCGATACGGCGCGGGCTGGCCCTTGGGGTGCTGGCCGCGGTGCAGCTCTTGCTCTGGGAAGAGTTGCTGCTGGCGGAGGCCCTGGTCGGCACGGTGGGGCTCGTTGTGCTGCTCGCATTTGCCGCCGTCGCGCGGCCTGCCGAGCCGCTGTCGACTGTCATTCGCCAGCGATGGCAGCATGCCGCACGCGGACTGGCCGGGGCGTTCGTGACGTTCATGCTGCTGGCCGGCGCCCCGCTGGCGATCCAGTTCTTCGGTCCACAGACCGTTCACGGCGCGGTCTGGGCGCCAAACCAGTTCGTCACCGACCTCCTCGCCTTCGTCGTCCCCACGCCACTGCAGGCCATCGCGCCTGAATTTGCGGCCGGCTTGAGCGGGCACTTCAGCGCGACCATCTACGAGTGGAGCGGGTACCTCGGCCTACCGCTGGTCGTGCTGTTGGGCTATGCAGTCCGGAATCTGTGGTCTCGTGGTATGACCCGGGCCGCCGGGTTGGTCGGCATCTTCGCCGTCGCGGCCATCTTTGTCGCCCTCCTGTCGATGGGACCGCTGATCAACCTCGCGGGTCATACGCTCCCCCTCCCCGTTGCGCTGATCCCGCTAGCGATTGTCTTCTGGGTCCGGCGTAGGGTCGCGCACAATGGCGTGCGTCGGGCTACCCGCATCATCCTGTGGACATTTTTAGTGGTGTGGGGTGCGACGATCTTCGTTCCGATCGTGAGCGACGTCATCCCGGCACGCCTCATGCTGTTCGTTTTCCTGTTTGCCGGACTCGTGCTGGCTATCTGGCTGGATCATGCGCTGCGCCA
>JALYYE010000147.1 GCA_030946735.1 Candidatus Dormiibacterota bacterium | reverse complement strand
CGAAGGCAAAGCCGCCCCTGATGCTGGCGACGGTCCGTTCCCCGCAGATAATGCCCCAGGACTCGGAGGCCTGCTGCAGCCGGGCGGCGACGTTTACCGCGTCGCCGCTAAGGGGAAAGTCGCCGGTTGCGCTCTCGCGCGCGGCGACGACCTCGCCGGTATTGATGCCGATTCGAATCGGGAGCCGGTCGCCCAGGCCCGGGTCAGCCCGCACCCGATCGCGCAGCGTCAGCGCCGCCCCCAGCGCCCGCTGGGGATCGTCGTCATGTGTATGCGGGAAGCCGAAGACGGCGACCACGGCATCGCCGATGAACTTCTCGAGAATCCCGCCATGTTCGGTGACGACTTCACGAGCGACGTCGTAGTAGCGGCGAAGCAGGACCCGGACGTCCTCCGGATCGAGCATATCCCCGAGAGCTGTCGAGCCCGCCACGTCGGCGAAGAGGATCGTGACGACGCGCCGCTCTTCTGCCACGAACCGTTACCGTTTGAGGAAGCGGACGCGGCGGCGCCGGCGAAACCGCTCGCCGCCGCCTTTCGTCACGACGCTGATACTTCCGTCGTTTTCGAGCACGGCCAGCTTGACCTCGCTGACCTTGTCCACACCATGCTCACGGACGGCCATCTCGACGTCGGCGTCGCTGAGCCCTTCCTTTTCCAACGCGGCCTTGCTGATCTGGCCGTCCCGGACCACCACCGTGGGCGGCGGCTCGATCAGAGTGTCGAACCAGGGCCAGCGGCTGCGCAGCAGCGCGATCCCGCGGTTGAAGAGCAGCAGGATGGCGATGATGATCGCGCCGCCGGTGACGGACTGGTCGGGGCCGGTGATGGCCGGCTGCAGCGCGTTCGCCACGAGCAGCACCAGGACGAGGTCGAAGGTCGTGAACTGACCGAGCTCACGCTTGCCGAAGAGGCGGAGGCCGACGAAGAAGACGATATAGATGATGATCGCCCGAATGAGGAGATGCGACCAAGGAATGCCCAGCTTGAAGATCTCGCCGATATCGCCCATCTCAGCCGAATCTTAGTGGGTGACTGGGTGCCGGAATCCGAAGTCGAGGAGCGTCGTGGCATCGGTGAAATGCTGGCTGCTCCCGAGCACGACCGTCAGGATTGTTCGGCCGTTGCGCGTCGCGGCCGCAGCCAGGCAGTAGCCGGCCGCCGCCGTATAGCCGGGCTTGATCCCGATGGCGCCCGGATAGGTGGAGAGCATCCGATCGATATTGATGGGATTGAAGGCCTTGTGCTGGGGGGTCGAGTAGATCGAGATCTGTTTCGACCCGACGATGGCGCGCAGGTCCGGGTAGTCGGTGAGCAGCGTCGCGCCCATGACAGCGAGATCGTAGGCCGAGCTGTAGTGATCGGTCTCGTCCAGCCCACTGGGGTTGGTGAAGTGCGTTGTCTTCAGGTGCAGCGCCGCCGCTTTCTGGTTCATGAAGGTGATGAAGGCCGCTCGGTCGACGATGCCCATGGCGAGCGCTTCGGCCGCATCGTTCCCGGAGTCGAGCATCATGCCGTCGATCAGCTCGCGCACCGTCAGCTTCTCCCCGGTGCTGATACCCATGTGGTTGGGTTCGACCTGGGTGGCGGCGTCCGGCACGGTAATCACGGTATCCAGCGGCGCCAGGTCGGCCGCGACCATGGCGGTCATCATCTTGGTCAGCGAGGCGTCCGCGTACCGGGTGGCCTGATCCTGCTGGTAGAGGATCTGGCCGGCGGTGAGGTCGACCACGATGGCCGCCCGGCCCTTGATCGACGGCGTCTCCGCGATCGGATGAGTGCGCAGCCAGCTGGCGCTCAACACCGGGACCTTGACCTGCGGCAGCTGGGTCGGCACAGCCGGCCGCGAGGGTGATGGCGTGGGCGTCGGCGCCGGACGGGCGCTTGGTGCCGGACGCGATACGACCGCCGGGCGTGGGGTCGCGGTGCGGGCCGTGGCCGCCACCGGGTGAATGTCCTTGTGCGCCTGAAGGTAACCGAGCGCGCGGCTGCCGAGCAAGAGGACGAGCGCGACGATGGCCAGCCGGATCACGGGTGTGCGCCGGCGTGGAGGAGCAACGAGACGGCGCGACGATCGTCGACCGCGCGTCCCGAGGCTGTAGCCAGACGTAGGGTAGGACGTTCGCCTCAAGAAGTCGGCCTCATGATGGGCGAGATCGATCGATGTGTCAAGGAAGTTGCGTCGCGCCCCGGCTCTTTGGTAGATAGAAAGAAGGACCTAGCAGGAGGTGGAAGGCATGCCGCAGCAGGCGTGGAGCCCGAAGCGTGAGCGTCAGTACGAACACATCAAGGAGAGTCTCAAAGAGCGCGGCGCGAAGGAAAGCAAAGCCGAGGAGATCGCCGCCCGGACGGTGAACAAGGAGCGCGCCCGGTCGGGCGAAGCTCGACAGGCCAGCCGCTCGTCGACCAATGACATCTCATCCGAGCGCCGGGGCGGGCTGCGATCCCATAGCGGGTCGAAGGGACGGACTTACGCGCAGTTGCGCAACGAAGCCCGCGAGCGCGGCATCAAGGGTCGCTCGCGCATGTCGAAGGCGCAGCTGCAACGCGCCGTCGACGCCAAGAAGCGTTAGACGCCCGTTGCTGCGGGCCGCCGTCCCATCAGGCCGCCGAGCGCGCCCGCGCCCGCTCCGATGCCAAGCCCAACAACGCTGACGAAGATCCCGGCCGCGATCCCGCCGGCTGTGAGCAGCGTCTGGGAGCTGACGCCGGTGTTGTTGTTGGTCACGCAGCTGGTGTTGAGCGATCCCACGATGATGGCCAGGGCGATTATCGTCCCAACCGCCGAGATTAGCGCGCCGACCAGCCCCGTGAGCGTCGCTGCACCGACCGTCCCGCCGGCCCGCGCCGTCATGAAGCCGGCCGCGCCCATCAAGAGCACGAAGACGAGAAAGGCGAGCAGACCAAGAGGCGAGCTGCGGTGGCAGGCATCTCCGCTCGCGGTCGCATTTCCAAGCCAGTTCAAGAGCAGCGTCACTACCGCCGACGCACCGCCAAAGGTCACCGCGTTCCGCGACCAGCCCTTCATGAAGTACCTCCCGGGCCCGAGCCCACTCCCGATCCCTTCTCCCATCTTGGCGAGAAGTCCCCCTTTTGACAAGGGATTAGTTCAGGTGCAACAGCGCTCGCAGTAATGCAGCGACCAGGGCGCCGGCCACCACGCAGACGATGAAGGGGGCGCGCAGCGAAGCGAGCAGCGCGGCAACCAGGACGCCCGGTACTTTGACATCGGGGTGGATCAGGCCGTTGGGGCCGGTAAGCTGGATTGCCACCAGCCCCGCGAGCAATGCGGGCGCCAGCCCGGCAGTCCGTTGCGTGACGGCGGCCAGCAGGTTGGGGAGGAGCGGACCCGCCGCCCGCATGACAAACGAAAGGCTGGCGAGGCCCAGCACCAGCGCCAGAGCTAGCGGGCCAGCCATAACCCGACCACCGCGGCCCCCGCCAGGGGGATGCCCGGCGGCGTGAAGGGCGCTAGCAGCAGGGCGGCGACTGCCCCGCCGATGGCGCATCTCACGGCATGCCGCCCGGATAGCAACGGCCAGAGCAACGCCACGAAGCCGGCGGGAAACGCCGCATCGAGCCCGAACCGCTTGGGGTCTCCCAAAACCGGTCCGAACAGCACACCGATCAGCGTGCCGGCGATCCACACGACGTAGAGGCACAC
>JALYYE010000112.1 GCA_030946735.1 Candidatus Dormiibacterota bacterium | reverse complement strand
ACCTCGTCGGCAAAGCCGGCGCCGGTTGCTTCCTCATCGGCCAGCGGCGTGCCCTTCTTTGGGTTGTTTCCGGTTTTTGCCTACGACGCTGGCCACCGGCAGGTCGTCCTGCTCAACTTCCGCGCCCAAACATGGCTCTGGTCAAACCATCAGTGGGTGCTCGCTCATCCCACGGTCGCACCGCCGAGGCGCACAGGCGCGGCTGTCGCCTGGGATCCCGACATGAAGGCGGTGCTGCTGTTTGGCGGGCAAGCGTCCGGGAATGAGGGCCTCCTCCACGACACCTGGGCCTGGAACGGGTCGAACTGGCGAGATGTGGGAACAGGAGGGCCCGCGCCGCCCCCCAGCCTGATGAGCACCATGACCTACGACGGGAAGCGTCACGAGATGGTGCTGGTCGAATCCGACGTTTACTTTGGGGCGCCGGTTCAGCTGTGGACCTGGAATGGGACGGCGTGGCGCCGGCGGAGCGTTTCCGGCGCGCCGTCGAGCCCGGTCGCCGCGATCGGCTTTGATCCGCAGACAGGGTCCGTGGTTGCCATCGCCGGCGACTGTTCGGGCTTCGAGTGCCGGTCGCAGACGTGGAGTTGGGACGGCACGAGCTGGCGACAGCTGCGGCCGGCGCATGAACCTGACTTCGCCTTTTACAGCATGGCAACCGCCCCGGACCCGATCTCCGGACAGTTGCTGCTGCTCACCGTGTCGAGCAACACCCTGGGGCCGGCTCCGACGCAAACCTGGAGCTGGGACGGTCGAGACTGGGTCGGGTTACAGCTGATCGGTCATCCGGGTGCCGAGGTGAAACTCGTCGCCGCGCCCGGCGACAACGGCACGGAGACGGTCGTCGCCTTCGAAGACGTGAGCCGCGATTTGAACACCCTCCGCCTCAACGGGTGGCAATGGACCGGCAGCGCCTGGCGGACGATCTCGCCTTAGATTCGCTCGAAGTTTCTCCGCAGCTCCCAGTCGGTCACGGCGCTGTCGAAGCTCTGGCGCTCGAGTCGAGCCGAGTGCAGGTAGTGCTCGACCACGTCGTCACCGAACGCCTGACGAGCCACCTGGCTCTTCTCCAGCGCATTGATCGCCTCCGTCAGGTTGCCCGGCACACGAGGCAAATCCTTGGTGGTGTAAGCGTCACCGCGGAACTCGGGCGGCAAGGGGAGCTTGTTCTCGATCCCGTGCAATCCGGCCGCGATGGTCGCCGCGAAGGCCAGGTAGGGGTTGGCGTCGGCGCCGGGAATGCGACACTCGACGCGCAGACTCGGCCCGTGGCCGATGATGCGGAAACCACAGGTCCGGTTGTCGTAGCTCCACACGATCGAGGTGGGCGCGAACGAGCTCGCCTGGTACCTCTTGTAGGAGTTGACGAACGGTGCATAGAAGAGCGAGAAGTCGCGGGCCAGGGCGATCAGCCCGGCGAGGTAATGCTGGAACAGCGTCGACATGCCGTGTGGGCCACCATTGGCCGAATGAAAGAGAGCCTTGTCGCTCTTCACGTCCCACAGCGAGGAATGTAGATGGAACGAGCTCCCCGCCTGCGCCATCGTCCACTTCGCCATGAAGGTGACCGCTACCTGGTTGAGGGCGGCGATTTCCTTGACGCCGTTCTTGTAGACGACGTGCCGGTCCGCCATCTCCAGCGATTCCGCAAAGCGCAGGTTGATCTCCTGCTGACCGAATCCCCACTCTCCCTTGCTGTTCTCGACGGGCACCGCGGCCCCTTCCATCCCGTTGCGGACGAGCCGGTTGAACCACTCGGCCTTGGTGCCCTGCAGGATGTGATAGTCCTCGATGTAGCGGCCGTAGGGCTGAAGGTTGCGGTAGTCCTTTTCGGCGGCCTGCTCGAAGCTGTCTTTGAACAGGTAGAACTCCAGCTCGGAGCCGGTCTTCGGGTTGAAGCCCAGCTTGCGCGCGCGCTCGACCTGCCGCCGGAGGATGTGGCGAGGCGCGACGTCTACCGGTTTGCCCCCCATCGTCTCGACGTCGCAGAGGATGAGGGCGGTCTTCTCGAGCCAGGGCAGCCGCCGGATCGTCGACAGGTCGGGGTGCCCGTGCATATCGCCGTAGCCGGTGCCCCAGTTGCTGAACTTGAAGCCGGGCAGCGGCTCGTTGTCGACATCCATCGCCAGCAGATAGTCGCAGGCGTGTAATCCCTCGTCGACATGGTCGAGGAAATACGGGCCGGTCAGCCGCTTTCCCATCAGCCGTCCCTGGAGGTCGGCGATCGCGATGATGATGGTGTCGACCTCGCCGGCCTTGG
>JALYYE010000095.1 GCA_030946735.1 Candidatus Dormiibacterota bacterium | reverse complement strand
CGACCGATTTTCCGCGCCGGCGTCCAGGGCATGCTCCGCGACTTCCCTGAGATCCACATCGTGGGGGAGGCGATGACCGGGCGGCAGGCGATCGAGAGGGCCCGGCGGCTGAACCCGGACGTGATCCTGATGGACCTCAACATGCCGGAGATGGGCGGAATCGCCGCCACTCGCGCGATCAAAGAGGAGAGCCCCAACCGGGTAGTCCTTGCCCTGACGGTTTCTGAGGCCGAAGAAGACATCGTCGAGATGGTGGCCGCCGGGGCCTCCGGCTATGTCTTGAAGGATGTGGACCCGGTGACCCTGGCCCGGAGCATCCAGGACGCCCACGCCGGTCGCTTCCAGCTCGATGATGCCCTGACTCGCCGGGTGATCATGCGGCTGGGATCGGCTTTGAAGCGCTCTCGCCGCCCCCTGGCGGAACCGCTCACTGAGCGTGAAACCCAGATCCTCCGGATGGTCGTGGAGGGCACCAGCAACAAGGCGATCGCAAACCGCCTCGGACTTGGCGAGGGCACCGTCAAGTCCCACCTGCGCAACATTTACCGCAAACTTCAGGTCCGAACTCGCGCCGAAGCTGCAGCCCAGGCCGTCCAACTCGACATTTAAGAACATTTGTTCGCTATCGACAGGGCAGTCCAGGGACCCTGTGGACAGATTTACGCCGGCCTGTGAGGACGGTACGGTGATGACACCAAGAGAGTCCTCTGCGCGGCTTTCCGGGAATCTTTACTTGGGGGGTGGTCGAGCGATGAAGAAGTTGATCGTCGTAGTCGTCGGCCTGCTTGGTGCCATTTTGGCCGGCGGCGCGAACTGGGGCCTTTAGGCCACTAAGCATCCGAAAAGAGCCCGGGTAATGCCCGGGCTTTTTTTGTTCTTGCCGGATTCCGTATCGGCAAAAGTTATCCCTTAAGATACGGTGGTTTTCCCATGCGCCCCGGCCGCCTAGCATCTCGGTACCTGTGGGCGATCGCCGTCCTCGGGTCGGGTCTCTGGTTGGTAACGGTCCTTGTTGAAAAACCGTGGATCAATCCCTCGCCGGACGTCATCGAAAAGACCCTCATCCTTCTGGCGCTGACCGTTTTATCCACGCTCTCCCCGATCGAGACCCGGGGCGGCGGAATGTTATCGGTAGGCCTGGCGCCCTTGTTTGGTGCAGTGATTCTTCCGCTTCCGCCGTGGGCAGTGATGACCGTTGCGGCACTTGGAACTATTGATCAACGAATCCCTGGAAAGCAGATGCCATGGACCAACTTCGCGTTCAACCGCGGGATGTTCACCCTTACCTACGCAATTCCGAGTCTCCTCGTAACGAGTATCCATACGACAGACTGGTCCAACAGGACCCTGGTCATCATCATGGCCGCTCTCGTCATCGTGGCGCTCAATACCACAATGACAGCCCTGGCCGTCAGCTTGATGCGGGGCGCAAACTTGTTGCGGACGGCGCAAGCGGCGCTCTCCGGGAACGCTTTCACCTATCTTGCGTTGCCCCTTATCGGCATCCTGATCGCGAACCTGCTCCAAGGACACGGTTTTTCCAATGTCCTTGTCTTCCTTCTCTACGGGCCGCTCCTAATCTATCGCGCATCCATTCAGAAACAACGGCGATTGGACACGTGGCTACGAGACTCCTACATCATGCAAAGCCGCGTGGTAGACAAACGAGACGGTCAAACCTTCGGACATTCCCAACGCGTTGGTGAGCTCTGCGAAACCGTCGCGCGCCTACTTCATTTGAGTGATGACGACTGCAACACAATTAGGGTTGGTGGGATCCTGCACGATCTGGGAAAGATTGCAGTTCCTGACTCCATTCTGCTTAAGCCGGGCAAGCTTACCCCGGAGGAATACGAAATCATCAAACAGCACCCCGTGGAGGGTGCGCAGATTTTGGCCGAACATCCGGAGCAGCGAGACGTCGCGCTCATAGTGCGGCACCATCATGAGCGTTGGGATGGCGGAGGCTATCCGGACCAACTTAAAGGCGACGCTATTCCAATCGGGTCTCGCATTGTGAATGCGTGTGATGCTTTTGACACCATTACGCAAGCGCGGGTCTTTCGTCCTACGGTCAAAACTCCGGCGGAGGCAATACACGAACTCCGCCAGCTTGCTGGCAGCTGGTATGACCCTGGTGTGATTGGAGCTCTCGAAAAAATCGTGGAGCAGCGATGGGGTGTCGTCTCGCCGCCGCAGCAAGTGCCGGCAAAGGCGGCGGTTACCTATCGAGACTTGTTCGCCATACGGGGTTTCCGTCTGCTTTGGTTGGGCCAAGCCGTCTCGTATTTCGGCGACATGATGAATACGACGGCGCTTGCCATCATGCTCTACCTGATAACGAAATCACCGTCGGTGGTGGCCCTTGGCTTGGTCGCGAAAGCCGTGCCGACAGTCCTCTTTGGGCTAATAGCCGGATCGCTAATTGACCGATTCGATCGTCAACGGATCATGATCGTGGCCGACATCATCCGCGCGGTTCTAACTGTCACCATTCCTTTCTTCGCCTACAACTGGTTGCCTGGCGTCTTTGTCTCCGTATTCCTTGTCGCAACCGCGAGTACCTTTTTCAATCCCGCCAAGCAGGCCATTCTTCCCAATCTGGTTCCTGCGCCATTTCTTGTCCGAGCGAATGGTCTGATGTCGTCGTCGGAGAAGGTCATGGAGCTCCTCGGCTACTCGACTGCCGGAATCATCGCGGCCCTGATCAGTTTCGTGCCTCTATTTCTGATAGACGCCGCAACCTATCTCATCTCGGCGGTGACGCTGCTCGGTGTTGCGGACAGCCGAAGCACTGCCGCTCCAAAGCATCGGCGCCTGGCAGATGACATCGTCGAGGGTGCTCGCTTCATTTTGAGTCGCCCCCTTTTGCGGTCGACGATGAGCCTGACCTTTGCGGCGGTGTTCTTCGCGGGCATGACTTTTCCGGTTCTGGTCATCATGTCCTACGGGCCGCTTCACGGAGGCGCCTTAGGGTACGGCCTTCTTGAGGCAGCCATCGGTGCTGGTGCCGCGCTGGGGGCCCTCGCCGCAGCCCCGGCCATGCTTCGCTATTCGGCAGGGATGCTGATCCTGGCGGGAGTCGCCGGAATTGGCGCCGCCGAGGTCTTGGTGGGTTTTTCGCAAAATCTAGGAATCGCCCTTGTCTTGTTGTTCCTTGGAGGTATTACCAGCACTATTTACTACGTTCCCCTGATATCACTCACCCAGAAAGAGGCTCCAGATTACATTCGCGGACGCGTGATGGCCACGCGGTTTCTCCTTGTCCAGCTAGGGCTGCTAGGCGGCATGGCAATCGCAGGCCCTCTAACCGATCGCGTTGGGCCGGCTGTCGTTTACGTCACGTCCGGATTTCTGTTAGTCGTTACGGCCCTCCTGGGGCTTGCTTTTCGCACACTCCGCGAAGCCTCGATTCGGGACGAGATACCGGCTAGAAGCCTGCAGGCAACCGAACAGGCCAGTTAGTGTTCCTCTTTTTCGCGGTTATCGCGGCGGCGCTGATCATTGCCGTCGTCATTGGTGGCGACGTCCGCCGGCTGAGCCAGCTCCGGATCCGGCACATCGAACTTCTGCTGGCGGCGTTCGCCACCAAGGTCGCGGTGGCGCTGCTCGGCACCGCCCATTCCGAGATCGCTGTAACTGCAGCTCGGCCGCTGAACGTGATCGGGGCCGTCCTGCTGCTCGCCGTCGTGTGGTTCAACCGAAGGATCCCTGGGGCGCTGATTTTCGGAGCGGGGCTGACGTTGAATTTGGTCGTGATCCTTGCCTTCGGGGGCCGGATGCCGGTGCTGTTGCCTCGCGACGCCGACCCGAACTCCCCCACCCTGGCCCTGCTCAGAGGCGGGCTCGACCCATTGCACGTCGCTCTCCAGCATCCGCAGGGGCTCTGGTTCATCGGCGACGTCTTCAGCATCCCGAGCATCGGTGGCCACTCCTCGTTGGTCAGCATCGGCGACCTTCTGATGGCAGCCGGGATCGCCTGGCTCATCGTCCAGTGCAGCCAGCGGTCGCCCGGGCTGCAGCCGGCGTATGGCTCGAGCCGTTCTCAGTAACCGGACAGCTACCTTTGGCGCATGCCGGGGCTCGAATTCCTCGTTTGAACAGTGGATAATGCCGCGATGATCCAGCGACGCCGTGTGGATGAGCTATGGCGGAGCCGCGCCTTCCGCGCCCTGGTCTTCCTTGGCGTCCTGGGCGTCCTGACCCTGATCCTGGCCTTTGCCGTCCGAGGCATCCTGGGACCCTTCATCCTCGCCGGCGTCCTCGCCATGATGCTGAACCCGATGGTCAACGCCGCTGAGCGTCGTCGCGTGCCCCGCCTCGCGGCCGTGCTGGCGCTCTACGGCATCATTGCTGCAGTCCTGGCGGCCGCCGTCTTCTTTCTCGCTCCCGTCGTGACCCAGGAGTTCACCTCGCTCGTGGCGCAGGGCCCAGCCATCGCCAGCTATTTCCAGGACCTCGCTGAGAAGGACCACGTCGTCTCCATCCTGGGCATCCCGATCGATCTGCGGCAGGCTTACACCGATGCCGTGCGCAACCTGCCGGCGCTCCTGGCCGGCCACCTGTCCTCCGTGGTGGAAAACGTGTTCATGCTGATCAACTGGATCTTCCAGACCATCCTCGTGCTCCTGCTGGCCTTCTTCCTGGTCAAGGACGCCCACACCATCCGCCGATTCTTCCGGGACCTGGTGCCGCAGGGGTACCGAACCGACGCCCATGAGGTTGCTGCCGACATATACCGCATGCTTGGCGCCTACATGCGCGGCGAGCTGGTCATCTGCGGCTTGATTGGGCTGGTGACCGGCATTGCCCTGTGGATCGTCGGTATCCCTTACTCGCTGGCGCTCGGGATCGTCGCCGGCGTGACGGCTTTCATCCCTTTCATCGGTCCGTTTCTGGGCGCCCTCCCGGCGGTCGCCGTCGCGGCGTTTGTCTCGCAGTCCTCGGGCAAG
This sequence comes from Candidatus Dormiibacterota bacterium, assembly GCA_030946735.1. Taxonomy (GTDB): domain Bacteria; phylum Chloroflexota; class Dormibacteria; order CF-121; family CF-121; genus CF-13. Next base: position 4,929 of record JALYYE010000095.1, on the reverse strand, counting down.
GTCGTGCTGGTCCTGATCCTCTACTTCGTCATCTCGAACGTCGTGTACAACTTCATCTCGCCCAAGGTGTTCGGCGATGCCGTTCACCTGAGCCCGATGCTGATCATCATTGCCTTCGTGGTGGGGGGCTACCTGGGGGGCATTCTCGGCCTCTTCGTCGCGGTTCCGGTCGCCGCGACGCTGCGCATCCTCTTCATCTACGCCCACGACCGCATCTACGCCTGAGCGATCGCGTCGTGAAGTTCGCCCTCCTCTCTGACATCCATAGCAATCTCGAGGCCCTTGACGCCGTTCTCGCGGCTCTTCCCGAGGTCGATCGCATTTTGGTGCTGGGCGACATCGTCGGCTACGGACCCGACCCAAATGCCGTTATCGACCGCCTGCGGTCCGTCAAGGCGCGGGCGGTGCGCGGCAATCACGACCAGGCGATGCTGGATCCGGGCTCGCTGGAGCTGTTCAACCCGCACGCCGCCGCGGCTGCTCGCTGGACGCTGGAGGTGCTGACAGCCGAGAGCCGAGGCTACCTGAAATCGCTGCCGCTCTACGGCCGGCTTGGTCACCATCGAGCGGTCCACGGCAGTCCCCGTAAGCCCTACATCTGGGAATACATCCTTGACGAGCTTCAGGCGCTGGAGATCCTGGTCCGCCTCGGGGCGCGCTATTGCTTCTTCGGGCACACCCATCTCCCGCGGATCTTCACCGAAAGCGGCGAGCAGGTCCCCGACGGAACCGACTGGATCGAGCTACCCGCGTCGGCGCTGGTCAACCCGGGCAGCGTCGGCCAGCCACGCGATGGCAACCCCCAGGCAGCCTTCGCGGTAGTCGATCTCGCCATCCCGGCGGTCCGCTTCGGACGGGTGCCATACGACGTCGCCACTACCCAGGCCAAGATCCGCGAGGCCGGGCTGCCCAAGGTCGAGGCTGCTCGGCTGGCCCTCGGCCGGTAGACATAGAATTGAGCATCACTTCATGAAGCTCGTCATCGTTGGTTGCGGCCGCGTGGGCGCCATGGCGGCCATCGCCCTCTCCAAAGACGGCCACCAGGTCACGGTGATCGACAGCAACCGGCGCGCCTTCGACCGGCTCGGCGACGACTTTCCCGGCGAGATGGTACTCGGCAATGGGATCGACGAAGACGTGCTCCGTCAGGCGGGCATCGAGTCGGCAGACGGCTTCGCCTCGCTCACCAACGGTGACAACCGCAACATCATGGCCGCGCAGATCGCCCTCGAGATCTTCAAAGTTCCCCGCGTGATCACCCGGATCTATGACCCGATGCGCGAAGACGTCTACCGGGAGCTCGGCTTGAATACGCTTTGCCCCACGCTTGCCGGGGCAAGGCAGATCCATGCCATGCTGAAGGGGTGAGCCAGCTATGTACGTGATCGTGGTCGGCGGTGGCAAGGTCGGCTACTACCTGAGCAAGCACCTGCTCGATCGCGGCTACGAGGTCACGCTGATCGAGAAGGATCCCCGCCGCGCCGAGGTCCTGAATTCGACCCTGGGCGAGATCGTGATGGTGGGCGACGGCGACGAGATGTCGTTCCTCGCCACGACCGGGATGGAACGGGCCGACGTGGTGGTAGCGGTGACCGGCGACGACGAGGACAACCTGGTGACCTGCCAGCTGGCGAAACGGAAGTTCAACGTGCCGAAGACCGTCGCCCGGGTGAACAACCCGGCCAATGTCCGGATCTTCAAGACCCTGGGCGTCGACGTCGCGCTCAGCGCAACCGAGGTCCTCCTGGACCTGATCGAGTCCGAGCTGGCCAACAAGGAGCCGGCCAGCCGCTCCGCCCGCCAACCCTAAGCCCAACCTGCCCTCCCCGAGGGAGAGGGAATTGGCCCTACAAAAAGAGAAGCCGGGTTTGCACCGGCTGTCAGTTCGAGTTAACGCAGCGTTACGCTTTGCCGATCTTGTAGATCTTCGTCCCGCAGGTCGGGCAGGAACCCGTAGTGGCGGGCTTCCCGTTCTTCATCGTGATGTGGACGGGGTCCTTGATGTCGACCTTCTTCTTGCACTTCAAGCAATATCCGGTAACCGCCATGACACTCTCCTTTGCTGGCTACTGAACGCCCCGTGGCGCCCCCAAAATCGGCCTGATGATAGCACAACCTCCGAATTCGACTCGTATTCAGAAAAGGGGCTAAAAATGTGAGCGGTCAGGTCTGCGGCGCGTAACGGGAGAAGATGATGGTCGCGTTGTGACCCCCGAGCCCGAAGGAGTTCGATAATGCGACGCCCACATCGGCGCGGCGTGCCTGCAGGGGGACGTAATCGAGATCACACTCCGGATCCGGCGTCTGCAGGTTGATCGTCGGCGCGATCACCTGGTCGCGGATGGTGAGTGCCAGCACGACAGCCTCGACCGCACCCGAGGCGCCCATCATGTGGCCAGTCATGGACTTCGTGCTGCTCACCGCCAGCCGGTCGGCGTGCTTGCCGAATACGCGGTGGATGGCATCCGTTTCGAACTTGTCGTTCATGGGTGTCCCGGTTCCGTGCGCGTTGATGTAGTCGACCCGCTCCGGCTCGATCTCGGCCTTGCGCAGCGCCCGTTGCATGCTCAGGACGGCGCCTTCACCCTCAGCCGGCGCGGCCATGTCGAAGGCATCGTTGCTCGAGCCGTAGCCGATCACCTCCGCGTAAATGCGCGCTCCGCGCTGGCGGGCGTGCTCCAACTCCTCGAGCAGTAGCGCGCCGGCCCCCTCCGAGATGACGAAGCCATTGCGTTCCTTGTCGAACGGGCGCGAGGCCTGGGTTGGATCCTCGTGCTGGGCGAGCGCCCGCATGGCGCAGAAGCCGGCGTAGACAACCGGAACCAGGACGGCCTCGGAGCCGCCGGTGACGATCGCGTCGGCATCCCCGCGGCGGATCGTCTCGAACGCTTCGCCGACGGCGCCACTGCCCGTGGCGCAGGCGGAGACCACCGCCATATTCGGACCCCGCAATCCCAGCGCGATCGCGATATGCCCCGAAGCGGTGTCAGTCAGCATGTTCTGGATGAAGGTCGGGCTGACCCGCTTGAGTCCGCGCTCCTGGAGGATGCGCTGCTGTTCGAGGAAGACGGTCAGCCCCCCCGCCGCGCTGCCGAAGATGACCCCGACGTCGTTGAGCAGGCCGTTTTTCCGCATCCCGGCGTCGGCGAAAGCCTCCTGGGCGGCGATGAGCCCCAGCTGGGCATAGCGGTCCATCCGTCGAAGTTCTTTGGGCTCGATCCGGCCGGTCGCGTCGAAGCCCTTCACCTCGCCGGCGATGTGCACCGGAAACTCGCTGGCGTCGAAGAGCGTTACCTTCCCGACCCCCGACTGGCCCTCCAACATGGCGGCCCAGGTACTGGGGGCATCGAGGCCGACGGGAGTCACGGCCCCCACTCCGGACACGACGACCCGTTTCATCCCGACGGCGCGGGAGTGAGAACCCGGGCGACCTCGCGGTCGTTCAGGGTGATGACATGGGCGTCCTTGCTGATGCGACGGATCAGGCCGGAGAGCACCTGGCCGGGACCGATCTCGAGAAATTCCGCGCTGCCCCGGGCGACCATCTCGACCACGGAGGCAGTCCACTGGACCGGCTTGAGGATGTGGTCGGTGAGCTCCTTGCGGATGTCATCGGCGCTCGTCAGGATCTGGCCGGTGATATTGGCGACCACGGGAATGCGCGGCTGCCGGAGCGGCAGCCGGGCTACGATTTCGCCGAACTGGGCTGCGGCCCTCGCCATCAGCGGCGAATGCGAGGCGATACTGATCGGCAGCCGCACCACCCGGGTCGCACCACGCGCGCGCGCGAGCTCCGTGGCGCGATCCAGCGCCGGCCCCTCGCCGGAGAGCACGATCTGTCCGGGGGAGTTGGCGTTGGCGACCGTAATGACGCCGCGGTCGCCGGCTTCGACGACGATGGCCTCCAGTACCTCTCGATCGAGGCCGAGCACCGCCAGCATCCCGCCCGGCCGCTCGCTGCCGTTCTCTTTCATCAGCCGGCCACGCTCCCGGACGAGGACGAGCGCGCTCTCGAAGTCGATCACGTCCGCCGCCACAAGCGCGGTGAACTCGCCGAGGCTGTGGCCGGCCACATACTGCGGGGCGACCACCTGGCCGAGGGCCTGCCACCGCTCGCGCATAGCGTTGAGGCAGGCAATGCTCACGGTGAGGATGGCCGGCTGGGCGTTGATCGTGTCGTTGAGGTCCTGTTCAGGTCCCTCGAAGCACATGCGGGTCAGCCCAAAGCCGAGGATCTCGTCAGCGCGCCGGAAGACCTGTCGCGCGGTCTCGGAGACGTCGAAGAGGGATTTGCCCATCCCAACGTATTGCGAACCCTGGCCCGGGAAGACGAAGGCTATCGCGCCTGCACCATACGGGACGGTCGCCGGGGGATTTAACGTCAGGCGACGGACACCTTCCCTTTGACGTAATTCCAGGCCTCGCCAACGGTTCGCAGCTTCTGGGCGTCGTCGTCGGAGATCTCCATCCCGTACTCCTCCTCGAAGGCCATGATCAGCTCGACCAGGTCCAGCGAGTCGGCTTGCAGATCGTCGGTGAAGGAGGCTTCCGGAGTCACCTTCTCGACGTCGACGCCAAGCTGCTCTGCGATGATCCCACGGAACTTATCGAAATTCGCTTCGGCCATCCTTCCCTCCTACTGGTTTGGAGTTTGCGGGCACGGTCTTAAGCCCAAATTCGGTCTTTACAATAGCGAACCGCGACCGGAAGCGCGAAGTCCGGGCCTGGCCCGCAGGAGATGTATCCCCCTGGGCGGCCCTTGGTTACGGTCCCGTGCTTTTCCACGTCGGAGCGGGGCCCCCTCGGGCCAAACGTAACCATGCGCAAAAGCCGGACTTAAAATGAGGCGTGACCTCAGCCTCGATGCCTTCGCTTGCCAAGGCACATCGCGGATTGGCCCTCGGGGCGATCGCCGGCCTGGGGGTCTAC
>JALYYE010000094.1 GCA_030946735.1 Candidatus Dormiibacterota bacterium | reverse complement strand
GACAACGTCGAACCGAGCTCGACTTCGTAGACCCCGGCATGGTTCACGGCGCCGGATACGGAGATGAGGCCAATGCCGCGCGCCGGCCGCTGGCCGAGACCGCGGTACCAGGCCGAGCCGCGGCGAGAGATCAACGCGGCCAGGGCCAAGCTCTCGACGTTCTGGACCAGGGTCGGCCGGCCGCCAACTCCACGCTCGAACGGCCGCGGCGGTGTGGAGGTCGGCCGGGCATCGCCGGCGTTGACGAAGTGCACGGCTGCCGATTCCTCGCCCGACACGTAGCCGGACGGCGCCGTGACGATACGGGCCTGCAGGCGGATATCGGCCGATCGCTCCGCCAGGGCGTGCCGTAGCGCGGCTTCCGCCGCTCGGTGTTCGCCGCCGACATAGAAGATGATGTCGCGGGCGCCAACGGCACCCGCAGCGAGGAGCGCCCCGTCGATCACCAGGTGCGGCCGGGCCGCCATCAGGGATCGGTCCTTGTGGCTCATCGGCTCGCCCTCGGCCCCATTCGCCAGCACGACCGCGCCTCCGGAGGAGCGCTCGGCGACCGTTCTCCACTTTCGGCCGACCGGAAAGCCGGCCCCACCCCGTCCCAGCAAGCTACTCGCCTCCAATTCGGCGATCAACTCGCCGGACGGGATGGCCGGGAGGGGCCCGAGCCGCTGCTGATGCTCGGCGAGGCTTTCGGCCCCGGACGCGAGCCGGATCAGCTCCACTTCTGCGCCGGCGGTCGCACGGCGGCCGGGACCTGCCGCCATGCGCCATGGGGGACGCCGCTCACCCGCCAGGTGACAGCGGCCACCACGCTGCCGATGCAGACGGCCTCGATTGCCAACATCCACGCGAACCGCGGATCGGTGCCCGTGCCGATGCTGTGGATCACGGCGACCGGCCACATCAGATAGGTGAGCCAGTGGATGATGCGCCAGGCGTGATGCCCGAAGAGCGGGCGCAGCAGGCTGGTCACGACGATCGCTAGCAACAGGTCGATGGCGACCACGCCGAGGCCCGCCCAGAGGCGACGGTATGGCGACGAAAAGGGGATGACGGCCGCCTGCCATCCGAGCGCTGTGAAAGGGTCGACGACGGCCGTGACGACGTGAATCGCGAGGAAGATCAGGGTCGCCAGCGCCAGGTTGCGATGCAACCCGGTGGTCAAGAAGCGTGGCCAGGAGGCGGTCTGCCAGCGCATTGCGCTGGCGATGCCCAGCACGACCACGCCGGTGAGAAGAACCAGGCTGACCACGCCCGCGCCGCGGGTGGCATACCAGAGGATGGTGTCGCTCACGCCGCCATCCCGGAGGGGTCCGGCCAGCGGCCGATGTAGTGAATCGTTCCGTCGTTCTCGACCAGCCGCGCCGGCAGCCGCCAGCTCATCAACCACTCGATCGCAGCCTCACCGCGAACGATCGCCGCCGTTGACGCGATGTTGGCATCGAGGCAGGTCGCGGCGGCAACCGTGACCGTTCGGAACGGACCGGTCGCAGGCAGGCTGGTCTTCGGATCGATGATGTGATGCAGCACCGCGGTGCCGCGTGTCCACCGCCGGACGGTGGTGCTCGATGTGGCGACCCCACCTCCCGGCAGGCATATCACCTCGCCGGCACCCTCGGGATTAGTCCGGCTGTCTTCCGCCACGTGGATTCGCCAACCGCCGGAGGGCGGCGTGCCAGCCATGGCGATGTCACCCCCGAGACTGACCAGCACTCCACCGGCGCCGGCGGCCGCGAGTGCCGCGCGGGCGGCGAGGTCGGCCGCGAGCGCTTTTCCGGTCGAGCCGAGGTCGAGCTCCACGCCGGCGGGCAAAAGCACGGTCCGGGCGCGGCGGTCAAAGCGAATCGCCTGCCAGCCCGGAATGCGCCAGCTGCGCAGGTTCACCGGACCTGCCTTGGCGGCGACCCGAGAGAAATCGTCGTCATAGCCGACGATGCGAATGGCATGCCCGATGGTGGGATCGACAGCGCCGTCCGTCAGCCGCGCGGCCCGCTGCGCGGCATCGATCGCGGTTGCCAGCAGCGGGCTGACATGGACGGAACGCCCCGGGCTCGCATTGAGCCGGCTGAGCTCGCTGTCCTCGCGGAACCGGCTGTAGGCCGTGTCGACGTCCTCGAGGACCTCGCTCACGGCGGTCGAGGCGGGGCCTAGCTCATCGGATTCGGTCGCGACGACATGAACCGACGTGCCCAACGCGTTCCAGCTGCTCAGCGCGACGCTCATCACGAACCGCCGCTGGTCACCGTGCCGCTGCCGCTGCTGCCGGTGGTGGGCGCCTGCGGTGCTGGCTGCAGGCTGTTGCTGCTGCTCGTCGGGCTCGAATTGGTCGTGGTCGTGGTGGTGGTACTCGCGGCGGTCGCTGTCGGCAATGACTTGCCGGCGTACGAGGCGGCGGCGACGAAACCGACGCCGACCACCGCAACCAACGCCCCCGCCGTCGCTCCGTAGGTCAGTCGCCGCAGGCGAACGAGCCCGCGGTCGCGTTGGGTCGATGTTAATGCGTTCATACCAGCATGGTGCCGCAGGGACCCTTGCAAAACCGTGACGCCAGCGCCCTCTTTTCCCTAAAGGGCGGCCCTCCCCTTCGAGGGCTTTAGGCGTCGAGCCGCGCCAGGGGCGGCGGCACCTCTGGTGCCGCCGCGCGCGTGGCCGTCGGGCGAGCCAGCAACCGGGGCCAGGTCACCGCCATGCTGGCTCCCCCCGCCGGCGACGTGCCGACTTCCCAGCGGCCGTTGGTGGCGCGGACCACCGCGTCGGCGATCGCCAGGCCGAGCCCGGCGCCCCCGGCCTGGTCCGTCGCCCGCCGGAAGCGATCGAAGATCGCACCCCGCTGGTCGGCCGCGATCCCCGGCCCTGAGTCATCGACGACCAGCTTGATGCGGTTGCCTTCGGCCGCCACTCGCACATCGATAGTGCCCTGGTCGGGGGTGTACTTGCAGGCGTTGTCGAGCAGGACCCCAACGAGGTGATCGAGCCATTCCGGCGATGCAGCGATGACGTGAGAATCCCCACTGAGACGGACGCTCAGCCGCTGGCGGCGGGCTTCGGCGACGGCCGCAAAGCGGTCAACCGCCTGTTGGGCCATGACGCCGACATCCACCGGCTCCGCCCGGTCCGAGTGCGGCATGGCCTCAAAGCGCGCCAGCCAGAGCAGATCGTCGACAAGCCGGCGCATCCGCTGGCCCTCCTGGTTGACCCGCGTGAAGGCACGCTGATACCAGTCCTGATCGCGAGGTTGCGACAAGGCCAGTGAGGTCTGTGCCTGGATGACCGCAAGCGGCGTGCGGAGCTCGTGTGACGCATTGGCGGTGAAGTCCATCTGTCGCTGGCGCGCCTGCTCGATCGGCGCCGCAACCCGGCGACCAATGGCAAGCGCCCCGAGGAAGACGACGACGAGCAGCACCGGGCCGATTAGGAGCTCAGCCTGGATGAGGTTCGTCCGGGCCTGGTCGACGCTGCTCATCGACTGGCCGACGACGGCCCAGTCGTCTCCGACGCGGCCACCCATGACCCGGAGCGGAATGCCGGACACGGTGATGGTTTGGGCGCCGGTGATGCTGCTTGGCGAAACCGGGAGCTTAACCGACTGCGCTTCCAGGCTGCTATCACTGAAATTGCCGTCCGGGTGCCACATCCACCAGAGGACCGGCGCGTCACCGAGATGCGGTCCACCGTGAGGCCCAGGGAAACCCCTGGTCACAGTCTGACGGTCCGCAGCCATCGACGTGAGCCAGGTGGAGAGCGTGCCATCCACATTGGAGGTCAGGTTATGGGTCACGATCAGAACCACCGCCACCGCGATCAGCAGGTAGAGCGCGGCGACGATGCCGGTCGCCGCGAGAGCGACTCGCTGGGCGCCAGACCGAACAAGGTCGACCCGAGCCATACTCAACGTCCTTTCACCCGGTCCCAGTTTCGCTGCCCGATCCTTTCGATTTGATGACACCATACAAACAAAGTCGGGGCCGGGAATGGACCCGGCCCCATTGTGCTCGTCGCGCGGCGACTAGGGAACGGTCGGGAACTGTCCCGCGTTCTCCTGTGCCTCCCGCGCCGCACTCTCTCCCGCTTCGTGCGTCGCGTTTTCGTTGGGCACGAACGTCCCGGTACCTGCGCTCGGGGTGGCAGCCGTCGCCGCGACCGTGGTCGTCGTCGTGGCAGCGCTGGCGCCCAGCGGTCCGGCGATCGTCGCGCCGATGACACCACCCGTCAGTAGCGAGCCCGCGACCGCGGCGCCGACGAGAATCCTTCTGATTGGGTTCATCTCTTTCACCTCCTTCTGCGTGGCAATGGAGCCAGCATGGAGGCGGACGCCTTTCGAAACCGTGACAACAGGCGCGCGCTCTCGCAGGAAAGACTGGTAGCCTGAAATTGATGGCCGTCGAAGCTCCGCCTCGCCAGCTGACGGATTTTCTTCGCGGCCTCCGCGCCGTGCGCGAATTCCAGCGCAAGCCAGTGCCCGAGGAGATCCTGCAGGACATCCTCGAGGTAGCGCGATGGTCGGGCAGCGCCAGCAACCGCCAGTTCGGTGAGATCATCGTCGTGCGCAAGCCTGAGACGCTTCAGGCGCTCGCCGGCCTCGGGGGATATGTCGGTCACCTGCGCGGCGCCGCCGTGGGCATGGTGTTGGTGATGCCCGGTGAATGGCCGGAGGGCGAGACCTTCGACGAAGGGCGGCTCGCGGAACGCATCATGCTGGGGGCGTGGGCGCACGGGGTGGGGTCTTCCGTCGGATGGTTCTCGCCTGAGGGGCGGAAGGACGCGAAGCGCATCCTCGGCGTGCCGCCGAAGCCGGTCGTACGCACCGCCATCGCGCTGGGCTATCCAGCCACGGCGCCGCGGCGCGGCAAGCGCAAGCCCATCGACGAACTCGTCCATGAGGAGCGCCACCGGGCGTCCTGACCGGGCGCCTGGCGGTGCGACGACGCCGATAATGTCGGTGAGACATGGCAGAAGAAACGCTGACCATCACCGACAACCGAACCGGCCGCCGCTACGAAGTCCCGATCCGCGATGGGGCGATCTCCGCCACTGATCTGCAGCAGATCACGTCCGATGGCGCCGGCTCCGGATTGCTGAGCTACGATCCCGCCTTCCTCAACACCGCGAGCTGCCGTAGCGCGATCACGTTCATCGATGGCGAGCGAAGCATCCTCCGCTACCGCGGGTACCCGGTCGAGGAACTCGCCGAGCGCAGCAGCTTTCTCGAGGTCGCCTACCTCCTGATCCACGGCGAGCTACCAGATCCCACCCAACACCGGGCCTGGGTGGACGCGATCACTCGCCACACCCTCCTTCACGAGAACATCAAGAAGCTGATCGACGGCTTCCACCACGATGCGCACCCGATGGGCATCCTCGTCGGCACCGTGGGCGCCCTGTCCACGTTCTACCCGGACGCCAAGGACATCTCCAATGTGGAGAGCCGGCGGCTCCAAATCCTGCGCCTCATCGCCAAGATGCCGACGCTGGCTGCCTTCGCCGCCCGCCACGCCGTCGGCATGCCCTACGCCTACCCGGACAACGACCTCTCCTATGCCGGCAATTTCCTGAACATGATGTGGAAGGCCACCGAGCTGAAATACGAGCCCAATCCGGTGCTGGAGCGGGCGCTGGACGTGCTGCTCATTCTGCACGCCGACCACGAGCAAAACTGTTCGACCAATGTGATGCGCGCGGTCGGCAGCGCACATGCGGATCCATTCAGCGCCACCGCGGCCGCCGCCGCCGCGCTCTATGGTCCGCTCCACGGCGGCGCCAATGAGCAGGTGCTCAGGATGCTCAAGGAGATCGGCTCGGTCAGCCGGGTCCCCGAATACGTCAAGCGGGTGCGCTCTGGTGAGATGCGGCTGATGGGGTTCGGCCACCGAATCTACAAGAATTACGATCCCCGTGCCCAGATCATCAAGAAGGTCGCCGACGATGTGCTGGCGGTCACCGGTCGGAGCCCCCTTCTGGACATCGCGCTGGAACTGGAGCGAGTGGCGCTGGCGGACGACTACTTCATCAAGCACCGCCTTTATCCCAACGTCGACTTCTATTCGGGCATCATCTATACGGCCATCGGCTTTCCCGTCGAGATGTTCCCGGTGCTATTTGCGATCGGCCGCACGCCAGGCTGGTTGGCGCAATGGCAGGAAGGGTTGGTGGATCCGGAACAGAAGATCGCCCGCCCACGGCAGGTCTACACCGGCCCGGCAGAACGCCACCTACTCGGAGTTCGCGCCGCTAAGGCAGGAGCCGGAACCAGCGCAGGCTGAATAGCCCGCCGACTACCAGGATGATGGTGCCGAACGCGAGGATCGGGACCGTCAGATCGAGCTTGGTGGTGACCCAACCGATCTTTGAGCCGAGATCGCCATAAATCTTGCTGAGCTGTGCCTCGTCCGCGGCGTAGTAATAGTGGCCGCCCGTGGCGCTGCTGATCTGCTGCAGCGTCTGCTCGTCCACCCCATCGACAACCCGGCCTTGCACCATCGTCGTCTGGTTCCGCTGCCCGACGCCGACCGTTTGGATGGGGATCTTCGCTTTCGCCGCGTCACCGGCGGCGGTCGCCGGATCGATGCCGGTATTGGAGGTGCCGTCTGTGAGCAAGATCACCATGGCATAGTTCTGCGACTTCGGGCCATTCGGGTCCGCGATGTTTCCGAGCTGGGCGACGGCGACCTGGAGCGCGGAACCAATCGCCGTTCCTCCTCCCGGACGCAGCGTGCCGAGGGCATCCTTCACCGACGCTTTGTCGGTAGTCAGCGGCGCGATCACCTCCGCCTGGGCGTTGAAAATGACGAGACCGGCCTGCGCGTTGCTCGGCAGCTTGTCGATCAGCGTCCGGCCCGCCGCGATCGCCGCCTCGATGCGGGTGGGCTGCACGTCGGTTGCCGCCATGGAACCGGAGACATCAACCGCCAGCATCACGCTGGTCTGGCCCTTCGGCACTCGAATGCTCGCCTGGGGGCGCGCCATCGATAACAGCAAGCCCGCCACGCCGACGATGAAAAGGATCGCGGGGAGATGGCGCCGAAAACCGGGGCCTTTGCCCATCACCTGGTTGAGGAGCGCCAGGTTGGTGAAGCGCACCGCATAGGCACGGCGCCGCTGCTGGCTCGCGATGTAGAAACCGACCAGTAGGGGAATCGCCAGCAGCCCCAGCAGCAACCACGGCGACTGGAAGCTCATGCGCTGACCCGCGCCAGCCGCCCGCCGCGCTGCGCCTCGCGTTGTTTGATGAAGGCAACCAGTTGGGGAACGACCTCAGCGGCGGTGCTCAGCTCGGCGACTGCGGCGCGAGCGCGACGAAGATCGGCGCGGATCGTCTCGCGCTGCGCAGCGGCCGCTTCCTGGAAGCGGGCCCGCAAATGGGCACTGCGGGTGTCGACCAGGATTTGCTCTCCGCTTTCCGCGTCCTCGAAGGTGACCACGCCCACGTCGGGGATTTCGCGCTCTCGAGGATCGGTGATCCAGACGGCCACGACCTCGTGGCGGATCGCCAGCGCGCTCAGCGGTTGCTGCCAGCCAGCGGGGGTCATGAAATCGCTGATCAGAATCATCATCGAGGGGCGGCGGACAAGCCGGCCAGCCTCCGTCACAGCCTTGCCGAGGTTGGTGGGACCCCCACCCGGCCCGCCCCCGCCGGGAGCGGAAACTTGTTGACCGTCCGCCGCACGCTCCATCCGCGCGATCAACCGCAAGAGGGCGGTGCGGCCCGCCGACGGCGGGATGATCGACCGGACACGGTCGTCGAACAGCAGCGCGCCCACGCGGTTTCCGCGACCGATCAGCAGCTGTCCCACGACCGCTGAGAATTCGAGCGCGAGCTGCCGCTTGAGGCAGCGCGCCGTCCCCCAGTCGAGCGAGCGGGTGATGTCGACCAGCAGCCAGGCGTCGAGGCCGCGGTCGGGAAGCGATTCCCGAACGTACGGTCGGTCCGACCGCGCCGTGATGTTCCACTCGATGGTGCGTGGGTCGTCGCCGGCCTGGTACTCGCGGACGTCGCTGTACTCGAGACCGGGGCCGCGCAAGCCCGATCGTTCGTCACCGCCCGGATGGAAACCGAGACGTCGCAGCACCGGCCAGCGCGAACGGCGTAGCAACTGGTCGACGGCAACGCCGCCCGTTCCCGCGTCAGGAAGCAACCCGGTCTCCGAGGTCGATCCGCGGGGGCGGGAATCGCTCGAGCACGCGCTTGACGATCGTCTCGGCCGTGACACCGGCGGCGATCCCCTCGTAGGTCATAACGAGGCGGTGACGGATGACCTCCGGCGCCACTTCGCTCAGGTCGTGGGGCAGGACGTACGAGCGGCCGCGCATGAAGGCCAGCGCGCGGCCGGCTGCCACGAGGTTGATCGACGCGCGTGGGCTGGCGCCGTAGGCGATCGAGGGGGCCAGATCTTCGAGGCCTTTGACCTTCCCCGGACGGCTCGCGTAGGCGAGCGTGGCGGCATAGGTGCGCACCGCCGGATCGACGTACACCTCGGTCACCGCCCGTTGCATCTCCTTGAGCTGATCCACCGTTACCACCTGCCGAAGCTCGATCGCCGGGCCGGTAATCCGCTCCACGACAACCACCTCTTCCTGGAAGGTCGGGTAATCGACCAACACCTTCAGCATGAAGCGGTCGAGCTGGGCTTCGGGAAGTGGGTAGGTCCCGTCGGTCTCGATCGGGTTCTCGGTCGCAAGGACCACAAAGGGCTCCGGCAGTAAATGGGTGTCCTTGCCAATCGTGACCTGACGCTCCTGCATCGCCTCCAGCAGCGCCGATTGCACTTTGGCGGGAGCGCGGTTGATCTCGTCGGCCAGGAGCAGGTTGCAGAACACCGGGCCCAGCTCGGTCGAAAAGTCGCCGCGGGCGGGGTTGTAGATGCGTGTGCCGATGAGATCAGCCGGAACGAGGTCGGGCGTGAATTGGATGCGGCCGGCCGCGCCGCCGATCACCTGGGCAAAGGCCTTGACGGTGACGGTCTTGGCGAGCCCGGGCACACCTTCCAGCAGGACGTGACCGCCGGACAGCAGGGCGATGAGCAGACGCTCGAGGAGCCGGTCCTGACCCACGATCAGGCGCTTGACCTCGAATAGGATCTGCTCGATGGGCGCCGGGACGCGCGCGGCGAGGTCCCGGGCGGTGTCAGTCGGGCTCACGGCTTCCGCGCGAGCCAGTTGCGGTCGGTTGATCATGAGACCCTCCATGGCAGGACAGTCCTCCGATTGAACCGTGTCGAGATGAGCCCTTTCTGAGCCGCAGGTGAGGGAAACCTAAGATTGGTGGATGGGTTTGCAGCGGCTGACGCCGGAGGGGCTTTTCAAACCGGCGGCCTACACGCAGGTCATCGTGGCGACCGGCCGCCGGATGGTCTTCGTCTCCGGCCAGGTCTCGATGGATGCGCGGGGCCAGCTCGTCGCACCCGGCGACGTCGCGGGCCAGGCCCGACAGGTGTACGCAAACTTGCGCGCGGCGCTCGAGGGCGCCGGGGTGAAGCCGACAGATGTGGTCAAGCTGACCACCTATGTTGTCGGCTACAAGCCGGAGATCAGGCCCGTGCTGGGTGAAGCGCGCTCTACCGTCTTCGGCCCCGGGGACTTGCCCGCCTCGACGCTCGTTGGCGTGCAGGCGCTGGCGGAACCCGGCTATTTGATCGAAGTCGAGGCGATCGCCGTCACGGACCAGGGCTGATTCGCGATTCAGGGCCGATCGTCAGCCAACGGTGCGGTAGGGTAGCGCCGTGGGGATGATGCCGCCGGGTCATGGCGGCCCCTCGTCGTTCTGGATGTGGGGCCGCGGGCGACGCGCCAATCCTGAGACCGGTCCGGCGAATAGCGGCCTGACCGGCGACGCCGTCATCGAGGAGGCGCCGGAGCCGCACGGGCCCAGGGATCTGCGTGGTCGCTGGCGCAACCTCAAGGAATCCGTCCGAGGGACGGCGGCCGCGCTCCCCAGGGTGATTCGGCTGGTCTGGGATGCCAGCCCAGCGGTCACGGCGGGCCTGTTCGCGGTGACAGTGGTCGCCGGCATCGTCCCGGCGATGTCCGCGTACATCTCGAAGCTGCTCGTCAACGCGGTCGTGCTGGGGATCGAGGTCCACAATCATCCAACCACCGTCGCCGACGCCATCCGGTTCGACTTTGGCCCATGGAAGACGCCGTCCTTCACAACGGTCAACGGGATCATCTTCATTGCCGTCCTGCAACTGCTGATCTTCGCCTTGATCGCCTTTCTCAGTACGGCGCGCAACATCACCCAGCAGCTCCTCCAGAACGCTGTCTCGATGCGGATCCAGTTGATGGTGATGGAGAAGGCGGCCTCCCTCGACCTCGCCTTCTATGAAGACCCGGCGTCCTACGACCTGCTGCGACGGGCGCAGACCGACTCCATCAACCGACCGGTGCTGATGATCTCCACCGCATTCGGGCTGGTCCAGACGGGCCTGACCTTCGTTACCATGATCGCCCTGCTCGTGGTCGTCAGCCCGCTGCTCGCCCTGCTGGCGCTCCTCTCCCCCGTCCCGGCCTTCATCGCCGACACCCGGTACGGTTGGCGCGGCTACAACATCGCGCGCTGGGGCTCACGCTTGCTCCGCCGGATGAACTATCTCGTCACCCTGCTGACCACCGATAGCTACGCCAAAGAGGTCAAGCTGTTCGGGCTTGGCCGCTACTTCATCGACCGCTACCGGCTGATCGGCAATACCTATTACGGGAGCCAGCGCCGCCAGGTGGTACGCCGCTACCTGGTCGGCTTTCTCTGGGGCAACCTGAGCACGATCGCAACATCGGTGACGTATCTCTATGTGGCGCTACAGGCGATCGTCGGCAAACTCACCCTCGGCGACCTGACCCTCTACACGACAGCGGCGCAATCGGTGCAGAGCTCGATCCAGGGCATCCTCGGCGGGTTCTCCGGGATGTACGAGCACAATCTTTATCTGAGCAACCTGTTCGAGCTCATGGAAACGAGGAGCGCGCTCCCGGCTCCCGCCAACCCGGTCCCGGTGCCAAACCCGGTACGGGGCGAGATCCGTTTCGACCACGTCACCTTCGCTTACCCCGGGGCCGCCGAGAACGCGCTGAACGACTTGACCTTCACGGTCGATGCCGGAGAGACGATCGCGATCGTCGGCCGCAACGGCGCCGGGAAGACGACGCTCTTCAAGTTGATCTGCCGACTGTACGATCCGAGCGACGGCCGGATCTTGATCGATGGGGTCGATATCCGCGACTACGATCCACCGGAACTCCGCGCGCAGATCGGAGGGATGTTCCAGGATTACGTCACCTACCAGGCAACGGCCGCAGAGAACATCGGGCTCGGGAACCTGAGCGACGTCGCCGACCGCGAAGCGATCCTGAAGGCGAGCCGTCAGGCCGGCTCCGACGAACTGATCGCCGGCCTTCCCCAGGGTTACGACACGGCGCTCGGCAAGTGGTTCGATGCCGGCGTCAACCTCTCCGGCGGCGAGTGGCAGAAGGTGGCGCTGGCACGGGCCTTCATGCGCGACGCACGGATCCTCCTGCTCGACGAACCGACCTCCGCCCTCGACGCGCAGGCCGAGTACGAGCTGTTCGAGCGCATCCACTCGCTGACCCGGGGCCGCACCGCGGTCTATATCTCGCACCGGTTCTCGACCGTCCGGCGCGCGGATCGGATCCTGTTCCTGGAACATGGCCAGCTTGTCGAGCAAGGGACCCACGAACAGCTGATGCGACTCAACGGGCGCTACGCCCGCTTGTTTCGGTTGCAGGCCTCGGCGTACACGGGGGAGGACGTTCTCCCTGAGGATGTCGACCTGGACATCGCGCCGACCGCGTGACCCGGCGCGGATGGGCGCTGTTTGCGGCCATGGCCGTGATCTGGGGCATCCCCTACCTTCTGATCAAGATCGCCGTGGGCGAGCTGACGCCGGTCAGTCTCGTCCTGCTCAGAACGGCGATCGGCGCGGCGATTCTCCTACCAGTCGCCGCCGCCCGCGGCTGGCTCGCGCCCCTCCTTCCCTACTGGCGCTGGGTCCTCGTCTACACCATTGTCGAGGTGTCCTTGCCCTGGTTCCTGCTCGCCGACGGCGAGCGCCGTCTCTCCAGTTCGCTGACCGGTCTGATGATCGCGGCCGTTCCCCTGGTCGCCGCGGTGCTCCAGCTGCTGACGCGGGGCGACGACCGCCTGGACCGGCGCCGCGCATTCGGCCTACTCGTGGGCCTGATCGGGGTGGTGGTCCTCGTGGGTCTCAACGTTTCGTTCAAAGACCTGGGCGCTGTCGCCGAGGTCAGCCTGGTGGCGATCGGCTACGCGGCCGGGCCGATCATCATCGCCCGATGGCTGCCCAGCCTACCTGCCGTGGGGGTCGTCGCGGCGTCGCTGGTGCTGACCGCCCTCGTCTACGCGCCGCTGGCGCTACAGCAGCTACCTAGAGCCGTGCCGTCGGGGCAGGTGCTGCTCGCCGTCCTGATCCTGGCGGTGGTGTGCACGGCACTGGCCTTCCTGGTGTTCTTCGCCCTCATCGCCGAAGTCGGCCCGATACGAGCCACGATCATCACCTACTTCAACCCGGCGGTGGCCCTGCTGCTGGGCGTGGCCCTGCTGCACGAGCCCTTTACCGTGGGGGCTGTCGTCGGTTTCTCGCTGATCCTCTCGGGGTCCGTGCTTGCGACGCGGCGGACTAGTGCGCTCGCTGCCCGCGCGCCTGCCCCATCATCGACTGCTTAGGAAGCTGCAGCACGGTATAGACCCGTGCGGCGGCGCCGATCCCAAGGATGAGGAAGATCGCGGCCAGGACGAAGAGCGCGATGAACGCCAGTCGGTTCGCGGCGTACACGGTCAGGTAGAGGACTGCCGCAACCGCCCAGAAGGCGGCGATGGCCGCGGCGAGCCGAGCCCAGACCGGCACCGTTGTCCGGAAGCGCTGGTCGGTGCCGAGACCGAGCGGAATGCGCGCCGCCCAGGACGGCTTGACGGCCCAGACCCAGGCGAGTAGGGCCCAGAAGACAACATTGAGGATGGCG
Organism: Candidatus Dormiibacterota bacterium; assembly: GCA_030946735.1. GTDB lineage: Bacteria > Chloroflexota > Dormibacteria > CF-121 > CF-121 > CF-13. The sequence goes on along the minus strand of JALYYE010000094.1, from coordinate 2,328 downwards.
AAGATGCTCAGCACAACACGAAGGAAGGTCATGCCAGTGAAACGTTACGATCGAGCTAAAACCTGCGGCGTAATCTGACCGAGGAGGAAACGAATGAAGGGTCGCGCGAAGACTGGGGTTCGAACTCGTTTCGTCGGGTGGCCCAAGCCGGCGTTGCAGTTCTTTCACGGCCTGAAGCGTGATAACAGCAAGGCCTTTTTCGAATCCCACCGGCAGGTCTATGAGGAGCAGGTCCGCCAGCCGATGGAGGGCCTCCTCGCGGAGATCGAGCGGGACGTTGGTCCGGAGGTCGAGGTCAAGATCTTCCGCCTCAACCGCGATCTTCGCTTCTCTCCGGACAAGCGTCCTTACAAGGAGCATCTGGGCGCCTACGTCTCCAGTGCCCGAGCCGTCGGCCTGTACCTCCAATTCTCGAACGACGGCGTGTACCTCGCCATCGGCGCGCACGAGATGGCGCCCGACCAACTCACCCGATTCCGCGATGCCGTCGCCGGGAAGGAGGGTGAAAAGCTCGCCAGGATCGTCGCCGCCCTCGTCAAGGACGGCTACCAGGTAACCGAACCGAGCTTCAAGCGCGTCCCTACTGGATACCCGGCCGATCACCCGCGCGGCGAGCTCTTGCGCTGCAGGGGGCTCATGGCGAGCCGGAACTGGAAGCCCGGTCCCTGGCTACACACCGTCGAGGCGAAGGAACGCGTCCGGCAGGCGATCAAGGACAGTAAGGCTCTCTCCGGCTGGCTCGACGCGCAGGTAGGCCCGAGCCGCGAACCCGCGCGGCAGATGCGTTAGTAAGCCTTCAGGCCGCGAGCCGATCGATCATTCGTGCGTTGGCAACGGAGAGCGCCATTTGATCGGCGAGGATCCTGAGCAATCGCAGGTGGTTCTTCGAGTACTGGTTCAGGCCAAGCTTGACGACCTCGATCACGCCGATGAAGTCGTTGTTGATGAGTACCGGAACCGCCACGACCGACACCTTCATGTCGGGCGCCTCGAGACCGACCGCTCCCGCCTCGGCATCGCCCAGAACGACGGCCTGCCGGCCCTCAAAGACAATCCCGGCAATGCCTTCGCCGGGCAGAAGGATCCGATTCTCCAGCGCCCGCGGTGCTTCGGGCCGTTTGGGAGGGCTGAAATACGCTGGCACCAGGTGACGTTTGTCATTCGCCACCAGGTAGACGCGGGTCTGGTCATGCGGCAAGAGATTGGCGGCGACCTCGGCAGTGAGCCGGCAAATCTGCTGCTCCCCGGTTTCGCGACCCTTATCGGTGACGGGCTCCCGGTCATGGACCCGCTGCAGCAAGGGCTTTGATGCTGCGAGCTCAGCCCCGCCGGGCTGGACGACAGCGACCACAGCCTCGACGACGCGCGGGTCGAACTGCGAGCCGGCCTGGTTGCGCAACTCACTGATGACCTGCTCCGTGCTGAGCGCCGGCCGGTAAGGCCGTTCGGTTGACATGGCGTGAAAGGCGGCAGAGGCGTGGATGATGCGGCCGCCGAGCGGAATGGCTTCGCCGGCCAGCCCATCGGGATAGCCGCTGCCGTTCCAGCGTTCGTACTGCGCCCGCACGATGGGACAGATCGCTTTCAAGGAAGGGACCCTCGACAGGATGCGTTCAGCGATAACGGGGTGCTCGTGCACGAGGGCCAACTCCTCGCTGGTCAACGGTCCCGCCTTGTTGACGACCCAGGCCGGCAGCCCAGCCTTTCCGACGTCGTGGAGCAGCGCGGCATACTCGAGCTGGCGCAGGGCGCGGCCCTTCAGGCCAAGATGCTGCGCGACGGCGACCGCGAGCAACGCCGTTGCGCGTGAATGGGATTCGGTGACTCGGTCCCTGCCGAAAACCATGACCGACACCGCCCCCAGTGTCGTCATGAAACTGCCCTCGATCTGCCGCACCCGATCCTCAGCCTCGCGTTTCTGGCGGCCGAAGCTGCCCAGCATGCGTGTCTGTGTGTAGACGATCAGGCCGATCACGCACACCAACAGCAGTAGCGAGCGCTCGTAAAGAGCCGACCACCCAGCGACCAGGGGGACGGCGGCGGCGACGGCCGCGAGCAGCGCGACCGCCATCGCGGTGCGAAGCGGGAGCAAGGCGGCTGTAAAGACGGCCAGCACGATGTAGACCGAGACCAGGTCGCGGCTGTGGACGTTACCGGCAACGCTGAGGTAGAGCAGCGGCAGGGCGATGCCCACCACGATGGCGCCCAGAAGGTGGTCGATGGGAACCCGCAGCCAGGGCAGTCCCCAGCACAGGACGCCGAGCAGGAAGGCGATGGCCGGGACGGCCCATGCAGAAAGCGATCCAACCTGGACTCCCGAACTGGGAG
>JALYYE010000083.1 GCA_030946735.1 Candidatus Dormiibacterota bacterium | reverse complement strand
TGGTCTCGCTATACTCATCCCATCTCGAGATCTCGCAGGAGGCCACCATGGAGATCTTGATCCAGGCCAAGAAGTCCGCGGCCGATCCCCAGATGAAGGCCTACGCACAGGCCAAGCTCGAGAAGCTGACGCGCCATTTCGACCACATCCTGGAAGCGCGCATGGAGCTCGGCACGGAGAAGAACAAGAGCCTGGAGACGATGAAGGTCGCCGAGCTCACGGTGCACGTCACTGGTCGGACCGGCAACATTCTCAAGGCGGTGCAGTCTGCCGAGCACATGAACGAGGCCGTCGATCTGGTGGTCGACAAGATGGATCGGCAGATTCGCCAGCACAAGGAGAAGCTCAAGGACCATCGCCGCTCGAAACCCGTGGCGGCGATCGGCCCAGCCTCGTCCGAGGTGCCGGCCAGCGCCGTCCGATCGAACGGAGTGGCGAAGATCAAGCGCTTCAAGATGCGGCCGATGTCCGAGGACCAGGCGCGCGAGCAGATGGATGAGCTGGGACACACCTTCTTCCTCTTTCTCAACGAGGACAGCCAGGAGCTCAACCTCCTCTACCGGCGCCACGACGGGACCCTTGGCCTGCTGGAGGCGGACCTCCAGTAGCGCGAGGTACCGTTTGGGCCGCGCGGGGGCGGGTATCCTTACTAACTGCAGTACTGCGTGTAATACATGAGCGTCCTTACTAAAGTCTTAGGCGATCCGAACGCGCGGGAGGTCAAGCGTCACCTCGAGCGGGTTGCCGACATCAACGAGCTCGAGCGGCTGCTGGAGAAGCTCAGCAGCGAGGAGCTGATGGCGAAGACCGTCGAGTTCCGTGAGCGCCTGGCCAAGGGCGAATCCCTCGACGACGTCCACGTGGAGGCCTTTGGCGTCGTCCGCGAGGCGGCCCGCCGGACCATCGGCCTGCGACACTTCGACGTCCAGCATGTCGGCGGCATCGTGCTGCACCAGGGCAAGATCGCCGAAATGAAGACCGGCGAAGGCAAGACGCTGGTCGCGGTGCTGCCACTCTTTCTGAATGCGCTGGAAGGGAAAGGCGCGCACCTGATCACGGTCAACGACTACCTGGCTCGCCGCGACGCCGGCTGGAACGCGCCCATCTATCACGCCCTTGGCATGAGCGTGGCTGTCATCGGCCACGAGATGTCGCTGATCTACGACCCCGATTTCCTCGACGAGACGCACCCCGACCCACGGCTGCAGCACCTGCGTCCGATCACCCGGGCGGAGGCCTACCAGGCCGATATCACCTATGGGACCAACAGCGAGTTCGGCTTCGACTTCCTACGCGACAACATGGCGGTCGATCTGGCGCAGTGCGTCCAACGCGGCTTGAACTTCGCCATCGTCGACGAGGTCGATAGCATCCTGATCGACGAGGCGCGCACCCCGCTGATCATCTCCGGCCAGGGCCAGGAGTCGACCGAGAAGTACTACCAGTACGCCCGCCTCATCCCCCGGCTGGCCGCCGACGATTACACCGTCGATGAAAAGACCAAGTCGGCGGCGCTGACCGAAGAGGGGATCGCGAAGATCGAGCGCTGGACCGGCATCAAGAACGTCTACGAGCTGGAGCACGTCGACGAGGCGCACCAGATCAACCAGGCGCTCAAGGCGTACACGCTCTTTCACCGCGACCGCGACTACCTGGTCAAGGACGGCGAGGTGATCATCGTCGACGAGTTCACTGGCCGTCAGCAGCCGGGTCGCCGCTGGTCGGACGGCCTGCACCAGGCCGTGGAGGCGAAAGAGGGGGTCAAAGTCCAGCAGGAGACGCAGACGCTGGCGACCATCACCTACCAGAACTATTTCCGCCTCTACAAGAAGCTGGCCGGCATGACCGGCACGGCGGTGACCGAAGCCGAGGAGTTCGACAAGATCTACAAGCTCCAGGTGGTCGTCATCCCCACCCACAAGCCGATGGTCCGGGACGACCACCCTGACCTCATCTACAAGACCGAGGATGCGAAGTTCAAGGCGGTCGCCGATGAGATCCAGGAGGTCGCCAGGGCCGGTCGCCCCGTCCTGGTCGGCACCGTCTCGGTCGAGAAGTCCGAGCGCCTTGCCCGGCTGCTAGAAAAGCGCGGAGTGCCGCACGAGGTCCTCAACGCCAAGCAGCACGAGCGGGAAGCGCTGATCGTCGCCAACGCCGGCCAGCCCGGCGCGGTCACGATCGCGACCAACATGGCCGGTCGTGGCACCGACATCGTGTTGGGTCCCGGCGTGGCGGATGGTGGCGGGCTCCATATCGTCGGCACCGAGCGACACGAGAGCCGCCGCATCGACAATCAGCTCCGCGGCCGCGCCGGCCGCCAGGGTGACCCGGGCTCGTCGCGCTTCTTCCTGGCACTCGATGACGACCTGATGCGCATCTTCGGCGGCGACCGCATCAAGAGCATGATGAACATGCTCCGCGTCGCGGACGACGAGCCGATCGAATCGCGCCTGGTTTCGAAACAGATCGAGGGCGCCCAGACCAAGGTGGAGGGGCACAACTTCGACGCCCGCCGTTACCTGGTCGAGTACGACGACGTCATGAATAAGCAGCGCGAGATCATCTACGGCGAGCGCCGCAAAGTCCTCGAGGGCGCTGATCTTCGGGAGCAGGTTCAGGGTTGGATCCGCAAGGTCGTCGACGACGCCGTCAACGAGCACTGTCAATCACGTCACCCGGACAACTGGGACCTGGAGGGTCTGGTCGCACAGCTGGGCGCCGTCTTCCCCCTGCCACCCTTCAGCGAGCTCGCCCTGGACGAGTTCGGGGAGACCAAGGAAGCCGCGGTCGAGCGCCTGATGGAGTACGCCGACAACGCGTACAAGGCGAAAGAAGCGGAGATGACCGAGCCGATGATGCGGAAGGTCGAGCAGTTCGTGGTGCTCAAGACCATCGACTCGAAGTGGATCAGCTACCTGACCGAGATGGAGCACTTCAAGGAAGGCATCGGGCTGCGCGCCTTCGGGCAGAAGGATCCTTTGGTCGAGTACAAGAACGAAGCCTTCCAGGCGTTCCAGGAACTGCTCAACGGCATCCAGTTCGACATCGCCTCCACCGTCTTCCGGGTGCAGCTGGTCAAGGAGCCGCCCGTGCCGACACCACCGGCCGCGCTGGCGACAGCGCGCGGCCGCCAGGCCGGAGCCGCCACCGCCACCGCCACGGCGGGCAGCCCCAACGGTGGTGAAGGGCAGGCCGCCCCGGTCGCAGGCGGCAAGCTTGGGCGTAACGACCCCTGCTACTGCGGCAGCGGCAAGAAGTACAAGAAGTGCCACGGACGGTAGCCCGGCACGATTAGATCGGCGCGCTTCGGGTAGGATTTCGGGCGATGGCTAAGAAGAAAACGCCCAAGGCGCCGAAGGCACCGAAGGCTGCGCCTGCGGCCGCCGCCGCACCCGCTCGCCCCCCTTTCCGCCGGCCGCAGAGCCTCAACTTTGCCGGCGTGGGGCGTAACGACATCTGCCCTTGCGGCAGCGGCAAGCGCTTCAAGAATTGCCACGGGAACTAACCATGGACGAGATCCTCGAGCACGCCAACGACCTGCTAAAGAAGATTCTCCAGCTCCAGGAGCATCTTTGACGTTGCCCAAAAGGACCAGCGCCTCGAGGCGCTCCAGAAGGACCTAAACGACCCCGACCTCTGGCAGGACCCACCCCGGGCGCAGCGGCTCGCCCAGGAAGCCAAGGGCCTTCGTGATGAAGTGTCGGTCTGGCACAAGCTCGAGTCCCGCGCTAAAGACGTAATCGGCCTCGCCGAGATGGCGATTGCCGAGGATGACGGGCACATCGAAGAGACCCTGCGAGAGGACCTCCAGAGCCTCGACAAAGATGTCAGCCGGCAGGAAGTCGACCTGCTTTTCGCCAACCCCTACGCGGAGCACCCGGCGCTGGTCAGTATTCATGCCGGCGCGGGCGGGACCGACTCACAGGACTGGACCGACATGCTGCTGCGCATGTACCTGCGCTGGGCGGAACGGCGCAAGATGCACGCCGAGATCCTCGACGAAGCGCCGGGCGAAGAGGCGGGCTACAAGAGCGTGACCGTCCGGATCACCGGCAAGCGCGCCTTCGGCTGGTTGCGCGCGGAGCGCGGCGTGCATCGGCTGGTTCGGTTGTCGCCGTTCGACCAGGCGCACCGCCGCCACACGTCATTCGCCCTGGTCGAGGTGATTCCGGAGATCGAGGACGACTCCGACATCGAGATCCGCCCCGACGACTTGAAGGTCGATGTCTACCGGTCGAGTGGGGCCGGCGGGCAGCACGTCAACAAGACATCGTCGGCGGTGCGCATGACGCACCTGCCGACCGGCATCATCGTCACCTGCCAGAACGAGCGGTCGCAGATCAAGAACCGTGACATGGCGCTCAAGGTGCTGCGCTCGCGGCTTGTGGCGTTGCGCGAGCAGCAGCGAACGGAACAGCGACAGGAACTGAAGGGCGAGCATCAGTCCAACGAGTGGGGCAGCCAGATCCGCAGCTACGTCCTTCATCCCTACACGCTTGTGAAAGACCACCGGACGAGTTATGAGACGGGTAATGTCCAGGCCGTGCTCGATGGCGACCTCGACAACTTCATGGAAGCATTCCTGCGCCTCGACGCGGGCCGCGAAGGCAAGGCCGCCTAACCCGACGCATCAGGCGGCGATCGCGGGCGCGGTGCTCGCTGACTCGGTGCGGCGCGCCTTGCGGAGCACGACGCATACGCTGGCGAAGACGAGCAGTGTGCCGATGAAATACGCCTCGCCTACGAGCCGCGTGATTCCGAGCGGGATCAGGTCGAGCGGAGCCGCCCCGCGGGGAAGGGGATAGACGATCAGCAGGTAGTGGATGGCGGGCGCCGCCGAGAAACAGACCCACGCGGCAAGGAGGGCGCGGATTTGCCCGCGCGACATCTTGCCGCTCAGGGCATGCCGAACCAGGAGGGTGATGGGCAGGATGAGAATCACGAGTGGAAAGCTCCAGGTAACACTGCTGATCAGGGGCAGGGCGGTAACGGCGAGCGCGAACTCGAGCCCGGACCGCGAGGCGCGCGACGTGAACCGCCACACGATGGCGAGCAAGACGAGGACCGCCGGCCAATCGATGAGGCGGCCGCACCAGCCGGCACTGCCGCCGGCGTTCGCGGTGGTGGGATCGCAGAGCCGGGCGGCCACGCCGGCCAGCGATTGGTTCTCGCGATAGCCGGTGCCGGCGGCAAGGTGCGGCAGCATCTCTCGGAAGTAATAGATGTTGTGATCGAGATTCGTGACAGCAAGACCGAGCCCAAGGCCGGCGACTCCCGTCAGGGTCGCCACCGCCAGCAGCTTCCAGTGGCGGCGCCATGCCAGGTAGGGGAGGAGAGCCGCCGGAAAGAGCTTGAAGATCGCCGCCGCGCCAATCAATGCGCCGGAGGCGACATCGCGGCGGCGTTGCCAGCAAGCCCAGGCACCCGTGAGCAATAGCAAAAGCAGTGAGTTCATGGTGCCCGCGAGGACGGTATTGGCCAGCGGGAAGAAGGTCGTGAGTACCGCCACCATGGCCAGGAGCTCCACGCGGCCGGGCCGTCCGATGATCCGGTAGATGATCAGCAGGCTGGCGAGGACCGCCCCCTGGATCAGAAATAACCAGATGCGGACGGCGAGGTCGTTCGAGACCCAGGTGAGGGGAACCAGCGTCACGGCGAAGGCCGGCGGATAGAGGTAGCCGCTGCTCAACGACCAGTCCCACGGCACGTGGCTGCGGACAAAGTCGGCGTAGGGGTCGCCACCGGTCGTGATCTGCTGGGCGGCGAACAGGTAGTCCTGGAAGTCATCGGCGCGCGGCGCCTGCGGGCCCAACAGTGGTAGCAGGAAGCGCCAAGCGTAGAAGGCCAGCAGGAGCCCGATCAGGGCACTTAGGGCAACCTGGCGCGGATCAGGCCAGCCCAGCAAGCGACGCACGCGCGTATAACCCGCGGACACGCTCCGGCCACGCCTGTTGTTACACGGCCGTCACAAGATCCCGGAAAATCGGTCGCACCGTGCCGACCGCAACCCGCTTGTGGTTGCGCAGCGTCGGCGTGGCAAAGTTGCCCAGCGCGTCGCGCTCGGCTTGCTCGAGCCAGCCGAGGCGTTCCAGCGCCGCCATCACGGCGACCGCGGTCCATGTCCCATCCCCGCTGTCGAGCTTGACCGCGAGGCCGCGACCCGACCGCCGGTCCCCCGTGCAGTGAGCGCCCGCCGCGCCGCCCTTGGCCAGCAACCGTCCGCTTGTGACTTCCATGAGGCGCGTGTCGAAGCGGTCGGTGCCGCCGATCAGAAACGGGTGCTGCGTCATCGCCGCGACAACCGCACCCGCGGCCTCGTCGCTGGACGTCACCAGTGCCGCAAAGCTTCGCGCCAGGGCGGAAAGCGGTACGGCGGCGTTTGGTGCGCTGCAGCCGTCGATGCCGTAGCGGATGTCGGACGGGAGGCAGCCGGTGAACGCCTCGATCACGCCACGGATGTGCTGCTGCACCGGATGGCCCGGGTCGAGATAAGTGTCGAGCGGCGCGTCCAGTCCGTGCGCCGCGGCCAGCATGCCCGCGTGCTTGCCGGAGCAATTGTTGAAGACCGCCAGCGGCTCGTCCAACTGGTGACGTGCCGCGGTTGCTGCCGGTTCGTAGTAGGGCCAGTGCGCGCCGCATTGCAGCGCGGACTCGGCGATCCCGGTGCGCCGTAGCAGGTCGCGGACCATCTCGACGTGGCGTGGCTCGCCATTGTGCGAGGCGGCCATGATGGCAATCTGCTCGGCGCCGAGCTCATAGCGCGCCGCAATTCCCGCACTGAGGCTGCCGATTGCCTGGAAGGGCTTGGCGCAGGATCGAAAGTAGGTCACGCGTGCGGCGTCGCCGAGGCTGGCATGGAGTTGACCGCCGGCATCGACCACGGCGAGGTGGCCAAGGTGGAGCGCCTCTTCGACCCCGCCACGCTCGACGCGAACCAGTGGGGCGGCCGGATTGGGCATTCGGCTGAGTATAAAGAGGGTAGCCCAGCTTCTTTGGACGCAGAGTGAAAGGACACAGCAATGCGCGACGAGATGCCCTATACTGCGCGAGTCATTCGGCCTGAAAGGGCCCAGCCAGCCGTGGCTCCGGTAATGGATTTGTTCACGTGCCAGCAACAATCACGACCCATCCGACACGGGCGATGCTGCTGCCAGCGAAGGCACGCGTGGCTGTCGTAGCCTCTGCCGTCCCGCAGATCAGCCTGCAGGGCGTGCAGAAGACCTATCCCAACGGCACGGTCGCCCTGCGCGACGTCACCCTCGATATCCCCAGGCAGGACTTCGTCTTCCTGGTCGGTCCCAGCGGCGCCGGAAAGTCGACGCTCGTCCGCCTCTTGATCCGCGAGGAGAAGGCGACCGCCGGGATCATTCGCGTCGAGGGGCAGGACCTGAGCCGCCTCAAGCGGCGCCACCTGCCGTACCTCCGTCGGAAGATCGGCATGGTCTTCCAGGATTTCAAGCTGCTGCCCAACCTGACGGTGTTCCAGAACGTCGCCTTCGCGCTGCGCGTCACCGAGGGCGCCCTGCGCCATCTCAAACCGAAGGTCGAGGAAGTGCTCAGCATCGTGGGCCTGGAAGGGAAGGAGAACAAGTACCCCGAGCAGCTCTCAGGCGGCGAGCAGCAGCGCGTGGCAATCGCCCGGGCCCTCGTCCACGACCCGCGGATCTTTCTCGCCGATGAGCCCACGGGCAACCTGGATCCGGCCACCTCGTGGGAGATCATTCAACTGCTCCTGCAGATCAATGCACGCGGCACCACCGTGCTGATGGCGACCCACAACCGTGAGATTGTCGATGTCATGCGCCGTCGCGTGGTGGCAATCGAAGGCGGCCAGATCGTCAGAGACGAAGATGCAGGAGGGTACCATGCACCGGCTCTGGAATCGCATTGATTTTGCCTTCAGCAGCGCGTGGCAGAACTTCTGGCGGAATGCCGCCGTCAGCATCGCGAGCGTGCTCATCGTTTGGGTGGTCTTGCTCGCCCTCGGTAGCCTGCTGCTCGTCCTGCACTCACTCGACCAGATCGTCGCGTTGGAGAAAACCAAGGCCAGTGCCATCTCCGTTTACCTGGCCGACACCACGCCACTCAGTAGCGCCATGGATTTCAAGCTGCACCTGGAGAGCGATCCGCGCGTGAGCAGCGTCACCTACGTTTCCAAGGATCAGGCGATGGCACGGTTTCGGCAGCTGCCGGCGTTGGACCCCAGTGTGATCGATACGTTGGGCACCAACCCCCTCCCTGCCAGCCTCGACGTGACGGTCAAGGACATTCGCGACCTGGGGGCCATCGATCAGGAGGTGCGGACCTCGCCGCTGGTCGATAAGTCGCCGGCGACGAACTACGAGCCGAACGTCATCGACAAGATCATCCTGCTCGCACGGGTGGCCGGCATTGCCGGCCTCGTCCTCATCATCGGATTGACCGGGCTATCGGTCTTCATCATCATGCTCACCATCCGGACCGCCATCTATCTCCGCCGCAAGGAGATCGAGGTGATGAAGCTGGTCGGGGCCACCGACTGGTTCGTCCGCTGGCCCTTCATCGTCGAAGGTCTGATCGTTGGCGTTGTCGGCGCGGTGGTGGCGGTGCTCATCGTCGGCTTTGGCTACCGGCCGGCGGTGATCAACCTGCAAAGCGTGCTGATCTTCGTTCCCCTCGCCTTCGACCCCTATTACCTGCGCGTGGTACTCGCGGCGATGCTGGCCTTCGGCTTGTTACTGGGAAGCGTTGGGAGCTATCTGGGTGTAAGGCGGTTCCTCAAGCAGTGAGGCCGGCGCGCCTCCGCGCGGCATTCGCCATCGCGGTGTTGACCGTGATGCTGCTGAGCACAGTCTCGGAAACTGTCTTGGACAAGCAGCAACAGTTGCAAGGCCTCAACGGGCAGATCATCGCCACCAAGACGCAGATCCGGCAGCTGCTCGACCAGATGCATGCGCTGCGCGCGCAGATTGCCGCCCTCGACGCCCAGCTCGCCTCCGTCCAGGCGCAGATCGACCAGGAGACGGCCAAGCTGGTCCTGCTCGGGCAGCAGGTCGACCAGGCGAAGGAGCAGCTCGCGCTCAAGCAGGCGGAGCTCGCCAAGCGCATTGCCGATTTCGGGCGGCGCATGCGCATCATGTACAAGAGTGGCCAGGTCAGTGGCCTCGAGCTGGTCTTTTCAGCCGCGAACTTCACCGACCTGATGAATCGGGTCTTTTTCTTCAACGACATCGTTCGGGAAGACCGCCGCCAGGTTGCCGAGCTGCAGAAGGAACGGGCCGCCATCGAGGTGATGAAGGCCGACCTCGAAGCCAAGCAGACCGAACAGAAACAGGTCGTCAAGCAAATCCAGGATCAAAAGGCGCAGCTGCAGGCGGTGCGCGATCAGCGGGCCGTCCGGGAGCAACAGATCGCCGCCATCGAGGCGCAATTCCAGCGGCAGCTGGCCGAGATGGAGGCGCAACGAGCTGCGCTGCAAGCGCAGATTGCCGCGTTGATTCGGGAAAGCTACCGGGCCCGCTCCTCGGGCAAATGGAAATGGCCCATGGACGGCGTCATCACCCAGGGGTTCGGTTGTACCAGCTATCCCTTCGAGCCCTACGAGCCGAGTTGTCCCAGCAAGCATTTCCATAGTGGCCTCGACATCGCCACCGACTATGGCACCCCGGTGCACGCCGCCGACGGTGGCATCGTGCACAACTTCACCATGGGCTGCAGCTGGGGAGGGGGGCTCTGCGGTTACGGGCGCTATGTGATCATCGTCCATGCCGGAGGCTTCACCACTCTCTACGGGCACCTCTCCGGCTGGGCCGTTGGTGACGGCGTCCAGGTCGACAAGGACACCGTGGTCGGCTATGAGGGCAGCACCGGAAATTCCACAGGAGCGCACCTTCATTTCGAGATCGACCTCGGTGGCATGCCGGTTGACCCCCTCGCCTATCTCCCGGCGTGATCGATCCGCAGGCAACCCCCCACCTTGACCCTCCGCCGCAAGGTGGGAGGGAATCAAAGGCTGACCCCGGTCGGAACGATAATCGAGTGATGTCAAAAGCCAAGAACATCGCGATCCTGCTGGTCGTGGCGATCGGTGCGTTCTACGCCGGCAGCCTCGCCGAGTTTCAGTTTGGTGCCTTCGCTCCCGATTGGGCGAAGGCGCTGCTCTTCTACACGCCGCCGAAATCCAATGTCGACTACCGCACCCTCGACGACGTCTTTACGACCATCCAGCAGCACTACGTCAAGCCGAATCCGAATGGCGTCAAGCTGACCGAGGGTGCCGCGGCCGGCATGGTCAACGCGCTGGGGGACCAGTTCTCCCGCTACATGACGCCCGACGAGTACCGTGCCAACCAGAGCTTCCTCAGCGGCCAGTTCGCGGGGATCGGCGCCTCAGTGCAGCAGAAGGCGGACCAGATCTTGCTCGTCAGCATCATGCCGGGAACGCCGGCGGAGAAGGCCGGACTGAAGGCCGGGGACGTGGTCACTGGCGTTGACGGGCAAAGCACCAAGGGATGGACCGCCGACGACGCCGTCACTCACATCCGCGGCAAGGCGGGGACCACGGTCAAGCTCCAGGTCAGCCGGAACGGTCAGACGCTCACCTTCGACCTAACCCGGGAGAACATCAACGTCCCCAGCGTGGCCACCCATGTCTTCGACAACCGCGTGCTCTACGTTCGAATCTTCGAGTTCGGCGGCCGGACGGCGACCGAGTTCGATCAGGCGCTGCGGGACAACCTCAAGGGTTCGGTCAACATGGTCGTGCTCGATCTGCGCGACAACCCCGGCGGATACGTGGAGGCGGCCAATGACGTGATCAGCGAGTTCGTCAGCCAGGGCACTAGCACCATCCTGGTGTCACGGGGCGGCAAGGAGGATGTTAAGAAGGTCACTGGCAACGGTCGCGCCTTCAACAACCGCCTCGTCGTGCTATTGAACGAGAACTCGGCGAGCGCGTCGGAGATCACCGCCGGCGCGATCAAGGACCATGGCCGCGCACAGGTCGTCGGGGTCAAGTCCTTCGGCAAGGGCTCCGTCCAGGAAGATTTCCCCCTCCGGGACGGTGACCTCCACCTGACGATCGCCATCTGGCTGACGCCCAATCATCACTCCATCGAGAAGACCGGCATCACCCCCGACAAGGCCGTAACCCTCGCCAGCGCCCAGGACGAATATGCCGTCGACCGCACCCCAAACGACTTCTCAAAGGATACGCAACTGAGCGCGGCATTGAAGCTGCTGGAAGGTTAGGTGGGCGGCCGCTTGTCGCCTACAATCGTTTTGTATGCCGGATGAGGCGTTTGACGTAGCCGTCATCGGTGGCGGCTCCGCCGGATATGTCGGCGCCATCCGTGGAGCCCAGCTGGGCCTCAAGGTCGCAGTCATCGAGAAGGAGAAGGTCGGCGGCACCTGCCTGCACCGTGGCTGCATCCCGACCAAGTCGTTCCTCCATTCCTCCGAGCTGGCTCACCAGATCCATGGCGCGAGCGCCCTCGGGCTGAAGACCGACGGCCTGCAGGTCGACTGGCCGGCCGTGCTGAAGCGGAAGGAAGCGGTCGTGAACCAGCTCTGGCGCGGCGTCGAGTTCCTGCTGAAAAAGAACAAGGTCACCGTGTTCAAGGGCGAAGGCATGATCGAGTCGGAACACAAGGTTGTGGTCAAGGGCAGCGGCGAGGCGATCGATGCCAAGAACCTGGTTGTGGCGACGGGCTCGCGCCCGAAGTCCCTGGCCGGCCTCACGATGGACGGTGATCGGGTGATCAGCAGCGATCATGCGGTCAACCTCGAGCAGATGCCGAAGTCGATTGTCATCGTCGGCGCCGGCGCCGTCGGCACCGAGTTCGCCTGCGTCTATAACGGCTACGGGGCTGACGTGACGCTGGTCGAGTTCCTGCCGACGCTCCTGCCGCTCGAAGACGCCGAGGTCGGCCAGCAGCTGGCGAAGGTCCTCACCAAGCGCGGCATCAAGGTGCTCACCGGTGCCCAGGTCCAGCCCGACAGCCTCAAGCAGGCCAACGGCAAGATGACGGTCGCGGTCAAGAGCGGAGACCAGACGCAGACGATCGAGGGCGAGCGCATGCTGGTCGCGGTTGGCCGCGAGGGCATCACCGACGGCTTCGGCCTGGAGAAGCTGGACATCCAGCTGGAGAAGGGCTACATCAAGACGGACGAGCACTACCGCACCGGGCATCCCAACGTCTATGCCGCCGGCGACGTGATCGGCAACTTCCTGCTGGCGCATGTCGCCTATTACGAAGGCGAGCACATCATGGAGCACATCGCGGGCAAGAACCCGAAGCCCCTCGATTACAACCGGGTGCCGCGGGCGACTTACAGCTACCCGCAGGTGGCGAGCCTGGGGCTGTCCGAGAAGCAGGCGCGCGACCAGGGCCTCAAGGTCAAAGTCGGGAAATTCCCGCTGGCGGGCAATGCCAAGTCCGTCATCCTGGGGGAGACCGAGGGCTTCGTCAAGATCATCAGCGACGAGGAGTCCGGCGACCTGCTGGGCGTTTTCATCCTGGGGCCCAACGCCACCGAGCTGATTGCCGAGGCGGCGCTTGCCAAGCTGCTCGAATCGACGCCCTGGGAGATCGGCGCGAGCATCGCGCCCCATCCCACTGTTTCCGAATCCGTCAAGGAGGCCGCGCTGGCCGTCGACGGCGTCGCGATCCACATCTAAGCAATGGCCCTGAAGACCACCGAGGTCGAAGCGAAGGGTAGCCCGAGCCGACACCGGTCGCTGGGCTTGAGCGACGAACAAGCGCTGCGGATCTACGAGGTGATGCGCCTCGCCCGGGCGGTCGACGAGCGGATGTGGCTGATCAACCGCCAGGGCCGCGCGCCCTTTGTGATCTCCTGCCAGGGCCAGGAAGGCGCCCAGGTCGGGATTGCGGCCGCGCTGCGGCCGGGACACGACTGGGTCGCGCCCTACTACCGCGACGCCGGCGTCGTCCTCTGGTTCGGGATGACGGCACGCGACCAGATGCTGTCCTTCTTCGCCCGCCGCGAAGATCCAAACAGCGGCGGCCGACAGATGCCCGGGCACTTCGGCAGCCGCCGGCTGCACATCGTGACGGGCGGCAGCCCGGTCGCCACCCAGCTGCTGCACGCGGCCGGCGTGGCGCTCGCCTCCAAGCAACGGAAGGAGGATGCTGTCACCGCCGCCTTCTTCGGCGAGGGTGCTGCCAGCCAGGGGGACACCCATGAGGCGATGAACTTCGCCAGCATCCACAAGCTGGCCGTCGTCTTCGTCTGCGAAAACAACGGCTACGCCATCTCGGTGCCGCAGTCTCACCAGATGGCCATCCAGAATGTCGCGGACCGCGCGGCGGGCTATGGCTTTCTCGGAGTGGTCGTCGACGGCAACGACGTCCTGGCCTGTTACGAGGTGGCGCGGCAGGCGGTCGAGCGCGCCCGTAAAGGCGAGGGGCCGACCTTGATCGAGGTCAAAACCTATCGCTTCACCGCCCACTCCAGTGACGATGACGACAAGCGTTACCGGCAGGCGGAAGAGGTGGCCATCTGGCGGCAGAAGGATCCGATTCACCGCTACGCCACCTACCTGCGCGACGCCGGAATCCTTGGCGACCCGGTCGAGGAGGAGATCACCGAGCGGGTCAGCCAGCAGGTCGACGAGGCAACCGAATACGCCGAGCAGGCGCCCGACCCGACGCCGGACGATCTGATGACCTTCGTCTTCAAGCAGGAGCTGAAGCCCTGATGGCCGTCAAGACCGTGATCGAGGCGATTCGCGAGGGCATGGACGAGGAGATGGCGCGCGACCCCAGCGTCTTTTTGATCGGGGAAGACGTCGGCAATCGCGGCGGCGTCTTCCTGGCCACTGACGGCCTCTACAAGAAATACGGCGAGATGCGGGTGATCGACTCGCCGCTGGCCGAGTCCTGCATCGTCGGCGTCGCGATTGGCGCGGCGGTCAATGGCATGCGGCCGATCGCTGAGATCCAGTTTGCCGACTTCATCGCGCCGGCGATGAACCAGATCATCGAAGAGGCAGCGCGCTTCTGCTATCGAACGGCCGGCGACTTCAACCTGCCGATGGTGATCCGGGCGCCGTGGGGTGGCGGCGTGCATGGGGCCCTCTACCACTCACAGAGCATCGAGGCGATGTTCGCCCACGTCCCCGGGCTCAAGGTGGTTGCACCCGGCACCCCCGCCGATGCCAAAGGCTTACTCAAAGCCGCCGTCCGGGACCCGGATCCCGTTCTCTACCTCGAGCATAAGCGCACCTACCGTCTGGTCAAGGGTGAGGTGCCCGATGGCGACCGCGTCGTCCCGATCGGCAAGGCTGACGTTAAGCGGGAAGGGAAGGACCTGAGCCTGATCGCCTATGGCCTGATGCTCACCTATTGCCTCGAGGTGGCCGACAAGCTGGCCGGGGAAGGGATCTCGGCGGAAGTGCTCGACTTGCGAACGATCAAGCCGATTGATCGGGCTGCCATCATCGCCAGCGCGCGCAAGACGGGCAAGGTGCTGGTGGTCCATGAAGACACCCCCTTCGCCGGGGTTGCCTCCGAAGTGATGGCGATCATCATGGAGGACGTCTTCGATGCCCTCGACGCTCCGGTGATGCGCATGACCGGCCCGGACGTACCCGCCATGCCGTTCAATCACGTGCTGGAAGAGGCGTTCATGCCCAGCCCCCAGAAGATCCTTGTCAAGGCCAGGGAGCTAGCGGCCTTCTAGGCCAGGGTCAGATGGCGACCTCCGTCAAGATGCCGCAGCTTGGTGAATCGATCACCGAGGGGACCATCTCGAAGTGGCTGAAGCAGCCGGGTGATCAGGTCAAGAAATACGAGGGCCTGGTCGAAATCATCACCGACAAGGTCAACGCCGAGGTCCCGGCGCCGCTATCGGGCGTGCTGAAGGAGATCAAGGTCAAGGAAGGCGCGACCGTCACGGTCGGTACCGAGATCGCCGTGATCGAGGAATCGGTGCCGGCCGCGGCGTCCGCGCCGAAATCACAGCCGGCGCCACAAACGGCGATCGCTGCCCCAGCTCCAGCCGAAGAGAGTGCGACCGAGAGCCGGACCCGGCTCTCGCCGGCGGTGCGAGCCCTCATCGAAGAACACCGGATCTCGGACTCCGAACTCTCGAAGATCGAAGGCTCGGGGATGGGCGGACGAATCAGCAAGAAGGACATCGAGGACTATGTGGCGAAGCGCGCCCAGCCGGCGGGGGCCAACGGCGAACGGCAGCAAGCCGGGACCGGTCCGGGCACCGCACCGGCGTCTACCCCAGGCACCACGGTGCCGCTGAGCCCGATGCGGCGCGCCATCGCCGCCAATATGCTGAAAAGCAAGCAGACGATCCCCCATGCATGGACCGTGGCCGAGGTCGACATGACGAGCGTGGTGCGCTTCCGGCAGAAGGCCAAGGAGAGCTTCAAGCAGCGCGAGGGAATCGACCTCACCTTCGTCCCGATCATCGTCAAGGCGGTGGTCGAGGGTCTGAAGGCGGTGCCCGTTCTGAACGCTAGCTGGAGCGACGACGGGGTCGTGCTGCATAAAGACATCAACGTCGGCGTCGCCGTGTCGGTCGATGACGGGCTGATCGTGCCGGTCATCCACCAGGCGGACCGGCTTTCGATCGCCGGTCTCGCAAAGGCGATCGACGATCTGGCGAAGCGGGCTCGGGCCGCCAAGTTGGGCATCCCCGACGTCCAGGGCGCCACCTTTACCGTCAACAACCCCGGGACCTTCGGCACGATCCTCTCGTACTCGATCATTGCGCCGCCCCAGGCGGGCATCCTCGCGATGGACGCCATCGTCAAGCGGCCGGTGGTTGTCGAGGGGGACGCGATCGCCGTCCGGTCGATGATGAATCTGTGCCTGAGCTTCGATCACCGGGTCCTGGACGGAGTATCCGCCGCCCGCTTCCTGCAGGGTGTCCGCCGATGGCTGGAGGGATTCTCCGAGCAGGTGCCGTTGTACTGAAAGGGCGGGTTTTCAACCGCCCTCTGGGATACTGATAGCAATGGCTGACGTCGCTCCGATCAAGTTCTACGGCCGCTCGAAGCGCAATGCTGTGGTGCCGATTGACACCAAACGGCCGGATTGGCTGCGCGTGCGCCTTCCCGGTGGCGATAACTATTCCGAGCTGAAGGGCATCATGCGGGGCCTCGAGCTTCACACGGTCTGCGAAGAGGCGCGCTGCCCCAACATCGGGGAGTGCTGGCAGGCCCGCACCGCCACCTTCATGATCCTCGGCGATACCTGCACGCGAGCCTGTGGCTTCTGCGCCGTCAAAACAGGGCGGCCGGGCACGCTCGACCTTGGCGAGCCGGTTCGGGTCGCGGAGGCGGTGGAGCGCATGGGCCTTCACCACGCCGTCATCACCTCGGTCAATCGGGACGAGCTGGAAGACGGCGGTGCCTCGATCTTCGCCGGGACCATCCGTAACATCCGCACGCGGATCCCGAAGTGCGGCATCGAGGTCCTGATTCCTGACTTCATGGGCGACGAGGCAGCGCTTGGCACGGTGATGCGCGCCAAGCCGGACATCCTCAACCACAACATCGAGACGGTGCCCAGCCTCTATCCGCAGGTGCGGCCCAAGGGCCGCTACCCGCGCTCGCTCGAGCTGCTGCAGCGCGCCAAGCGAATGGACGCGACCGTGTACACCAAGTCGGGAATCATGCTGGGCCTGGGCGAGGAGATCGATGAGGTGATCCAGGTCTTCCGCGATCTGCGGGCGCACGACGTCGAGATCCTGACGGTCGGGCAGTACCTGCGGCCGAGCCCTAACCACCTGCCGATCGCCCGCTATGTGACGCCGGACGAATTCGCCATGCTGAAAGTCGAAGCCCTCAAGCTGGGCTTCCGGCACGTCGAATCGGGCCCGCTCGTCCGCAGCTCCTACCACGCGGCCAGCCAGGTCCCGGACCGGGCCGCCGCGGGCTGACGTGGACGTTCGCCGGCTCGGGCTGGTTCCCTATGAGGAAGCCTGGGCGCTCCAGAGGCGGGTGGCCGAAGAGCGCCGCGGAGGACTGATCCCCGACACGCTGATCCTTCTCGAACACCCGCATACGTATACCATCGGCCGCAGTGGCACCCGTGACCACGTCTTTCTGGACGGAGCCGAACTCGCGGCGCGCGGCATCACCTGCCTCGACGTCGATCGCGGTGGCGACGTCACCTATCACGGTCCCGGCCAGCTGGTCGGATACCCGATCCTCGACCTGGGGCCGACACCTGATGTCGGACTGTACCTGCGCAACCTCGAGGGTTGTCTGATCGATGTTCTGGCCGACTTCGGGATCACGGCCGGCCGGCTGTCCGGCTATACGGGCGTCTGGATCGGGGACCGCAAGATCGCGGCCATCGGTGTCAAGGTCTCGCAGGGTGTGACCACGCATGGCTTTGCGCTCAACGTCTCGACTGACCTGAGCCTGTTCAGCCACATCCTGGCCTGCGGAATCCCCGACAAGGGTGTGACCTCGATGGCGCTCGAGTCGGGTACCTCGCCGCCGATGGCGGCCGTGGAAGACGCCGTCGTCGCCCGCTTCTCCGAGCGCTTCGCGCTGTCGGGGACGCCCGCCGCCCACGTTGCATAATTAGTCGCCGCGGGCGGTTAGCTCAGCTGGTAGAGCGTCTGCTTTACACGCAGAATGTCGGGAGTTCGAGCCTCTCACCGCCCATTACTCACAAGACACGTGACGCGAACCTCGGCAGACCGACCACATGCCCAATAGGGGGATGAGCATGGCACAAAACGTTGTCGTAGATGGCGAGACATTTAAGCGCAGAAATGTTGTCGGCGTTTGGCTGGGACTTCCCCTGATCACGTTTGGCATCTACCACATTGTCTGGTACTACAAGATCAACAATGAGGCTCGACGCTTTCTGCGGGA
>JALYYE010000067.1 GCA_030946735.1 Candidatus Dormiibacterota bacterium | reverse complement strand
TCGTGTGGCCGAGGACGCCAGTGTAGTCCACCTTGGTCATCTGGGCGAGGACCTGGTCACGGCTTGGCATGTTGCCGCCGTTGGCCTGGATCGCGAGGTGGATCGCCTGGATCAGGATCTTGGTGCAGTCGTAGGCCGGCATCGTGTATGCGCCGTAGGCTGCGGCGTCCGGATAGGCTGCCTTGAAGGCATCGATCGTGGCTTTCGCGGCCGGGTTCCCCGAGGCGTCGACGGTCGCGACACTGCCCCGCATCCCGGGGGCTTGTGTGTCGGCATCCTTGAGGCACTGACCGGAGACGATCCCGTCCCCACCAAAGAATGGCGCGGTTGCCGGGAAGATGTCCTTCATTTGCTGGCGGACGACGCAGGCATTGTTGCTGTCCGTCCCGCCGAAGTAGATCCCCTGGGCACCCTTTGACTGTGCCGTGCGGAGGAAGGAGCGGAAATCACTGACGTGTGCCGCATCCGGGAAGTCCTGGCGGGCAACGACAGCCCCGCCCTTGGCCTTGAGCCGGGCGGCGAAGGTGTCGGCGATGCCCTTCCCGTATGCCTCGTTATCCGAGGCGACACCGACCTTCATGATGTTCAGGCCAACCGCGAAATCGGCAACGGCCGGCCCCTGGAAGTCGTCGGTCGTCGCCACCCGGAAATAGCTGTTGGTCCCGGACGGGCGGAGGCTCGACGGCGTGTAGCCGGCGCCGACGGCGCAGCTGACGTCCGTGCCGCCACTGAGGGCCGCCGGAATGTAAACCGACTTGGTCAGGCATGGGTTGGTGTTGGCGGGGCTGATCTGGACCATGTGGGCGCGGTTGGTCACCGGGATCTCGGCCTTGGCGACACTCGAGTTGTAAGGACCGATGACGCCCATCACCTTCGAATCGTCGACGAACTGCTGCATGTTTTGGGCGCCCTTCTGCGCGTTGTGCACCCCACCCACAGCGTCGTCGAGGTTGAAAACATCCAGCGTGAATCCGTCGACCGAGCCCGCTTGCTTGACCGCGAACTTGACCCCATTCAGGCTGGGAATCCCATTGGATAACTCAGCGCCCGATTCGGGGAAATCGACAGCAATCTTGATGACCCCCTTGTTGGCGGTCCCGCCTCCTGTACTCGTGCCGCAGGCGGCCAGCGCCACGCTCGCCACGGCTAGGCCGGCGAGCAACTTCGACAATCTCATTGAGCTCCTCCTTGGCAATACGGTTTAAGCGCGTGTTGATCTCCGAGGCCCAAGGCCCCGAAGGCGTAGCTCTTTATACAACCTTGCCCACAGCGCTGCAACAATCCGAGCAACTCTTCTAATACCTATTAATAATCGGGCGGTTTTCCCACAAGCATCCGGCGGTGCCGCCGTTGTGATGCCCTGAACCCGATACGCAAGCTTGACAACGCTTTTCAACCGCGCGTAGGGTATACGACGCATCTCAGGAGGGCAAGCGATTGGCCGAATTCGCAGAACGCATCAAACCAAGGGCCCAGTACGTCGACGAGGCGATCGAGCTCGCCCTGGCGAGCCGATGGCCGGAAGCCGTCCAGGTCAACCGGGGCATCATGGACCGCTTCGGCCCGGATGAGGACACCCTCAACCGGCTGGGAAAGGCCTACACGGAGCTCGGCCAGCTGAACGACGCCACGGATGCCTACAAGGGCACCCTCAAGATGAACCCGGTCAACCCGATCGCGGTCAAGAACCTGAGCAAGCTCCAGGCCATGCGCGGCGGAGGGCAGCCAGTTCCCACATCGAAGGTGAAGGTGAAGGTGGACGTCGACGCCTTCATCGAGGAGACGGGAAAGACCTCGCTGACGGCCCTCCACGTCCACACCGAGGGTGATCCCTGCAGCAAGGTCGCCGGTGGCGATCCGGTCAAATTGATCGTCGCAGGCGACACCATGAACGTCGAGACGGCGCGTGGCATCTCCCTCGGTCACCTGGACCATGCCCTGGGGCGCCGTCTGATCAAGTTCCTCGAGGGCGGCAACAAGTATTCCGGGGCGGTCGCCACCTGCGACGGGGGCGCGGTC
Source organism: Candidatus Dormiibacterota bacterium (assembly GCA_030946735.1). GTDB lineage: Bacteria > Chloroflexota > Dormibacteria > CF-121 > CF-121 > CF-13. The sequence continues at coordinate 614 of JALYYE010000067.1, read as the reverse complement.
AAGATCATCGTCCGGGAGACCTACCAGGATCCCAAGTTCTTCGGGCGGCCGTCATTCCCGATCAAGAGCAGACGTGACGAGTTCCGGCCCTATGCCAAGGAATCGCTGCTCACCCGGACCGCCGACGCCGAGGAAGCCGACGAAGATGGCGAGGAACCGGCGGAAGAACTGGACGGCATGCATACGGTCGAGTCGGCCGACGACGAGGTGGAAGTCCCCGAGGCCGACGAAGACACCCGCAAAGAAGACATTTACTAGAGCACTTTCGAAAGAAACGAGCGCGTGCGCTCCTGCCGCGGGTTCGCGAGCACGTCGCGGGGCTTGCCGCTCTCGACGATGACCCCTCCGTCCATGAAGACCAGGCTGTCGCCCACCTCGCGGGCGAAGCCCATCTCGTGGGTCACGACCACCATCGTCATGCCGTCGTCGGCAAGAGCTCGCATGACGTCGAGCACTTCGCCGACCAGCTCCGGGTCCAGCGCCGAGGTGGGCTCATCGAACAGCAGCAGCTTGGGCTGCATCGCCAGCGCGCGCGCGATCGCCACCCGCTGCTGCTGGCCACCGGAGAGCTGGTTGGGGTAGACGTTCACTTTCTCGGCCAGGCCAACCCGCTC
>JALYYE010000123.1 GCA_030946735.1 Candidatus Dormiibacterota bacterium | reverse complement strand
TACATCCTCCAGAAACCGGGTGCCCTGACGCCCGAAGAGTTCGCCATCATGCGCGAGCACCCGGTGATCGGCGAACGCATCCTCGCCTCGGTGCCGTTCCTGGCGCCGCTTGGTCCGATCGTGCGGGCGGAGCACGAGCGATGGAACGGATCGGGCTATCCGGATGGGCTCAAGGGTGAGGAGATTCCGATCGAGGCCCGCATCATTCATGCTTGCGATTCCTTCCATGCGATGGCCTCCGACCGCTCCTATCGCAAGGCGCTCCCTCTGACCGAGATCGTTGCCGAATTTCGCAAGGAGACCGGTCACCAGTTCGACCCGCACGTGGTCGATGTGATGCTCGAGCTGATCGAGCACGAACCGCCGCACATTACCGCTGTCGCGCAGGCATCGGGCCAGCCGATGCCCGACGCGACGGTGTCAGGTCCGCGAGGGTGGGCCCAGCATATGCAGACGGTGGAGGCCCTCGGGCAACAGCTGGCCCGGGCCACCAGCATCGAAGACATCTGTAATCGCATCGGCGCGACGATCGCGGCGCTGGTGCCGCAGGACCAGTGTCGCGTCCTGTTGATGAATGAAGACCGCACTCGGCTCGACGTCGTCTACCTGCGCGGCACGGAGCGCGAGGAATATCGCGCGGTGACCATGGAGAACGCCGCCGTCGAGGTAGGGGAGGGCATTGCCGGCTGGGTGGCCGAGTCCCGACGGGGCGTGGTGCTGGGCGATACCGAGCACCACCCGAAAGCGAAGCACGTACCCGGGACCGGGATGATCGATGAATCGATGCTGGCCGTGCCGGTTGTCTTCGAGGACGAGATCCTGGCGGTCATCGTGGTGATCAAGCTGGGTCTGAATCAGTACTCCCTCGACCAGCTCCGTCTGCTGACGATCCTCGCCAACCAGGCCGCGGTGGCGATGGCCAATGCCCGGCTGATCGAACGGCTCGCCTCGGCGGCGACGATCGATGCGCTCACCGGGTTGCTGAACCGGGCGGCGTTCGAGGAGGCGGTCAACAAGCTGATGCTCCGTCCGCAGGCCTGGGGAACCCTGCTTATGCTCGATGTCGCCAAGCTCCGCGACGTGAATGAAGCCTACGGTCATCGAGCCGGCGATGCCGTGCTCAAGCGGATTGCCCGGGCCATTCGCACCTCCATCCGAAGCGACGACGTCGCGTCCCGCTGGATCGGAGACAACTTCGCCATCCTCGCCCCCGGCCTCGATGCCGGCCAGGCCAATCTACTGGGCAAACGGATCGAAACGGCGTTGCAGTCGGACCGAGTGTCGATTCGATGGGGCACGGCCGAGTACCACGGCGATGCCCTCACGGCTCAGGATCTGCTGGCGGCCGGGCTCAAGTCCCTGGCCGGAAAGCGCGACGACGTCGCCGCCTGACGTTTGGGGCAAGCCGCTGCGCCCGAATGGGCAGGATGCCCCGAGTTTCGCGCAATATGCTTGACGGTCCAAAACCGGTCGCCTAACGTCAAACCTCGCCGCTGAAACCGACTGACCGCCTACGCGCGGAATGACTCCGTGCCGAGGGAGGGTGTGAGGCTAGACGTACTTCGCCGCTTGACGCTGCCGGCTTCGCCCCCGAGGTTTTTGCTGCGCGCCGCCTGGAAATACGGGCTGGGCGTGGGCGTCGCTGCCCTCGTGCTCACGGCCGGCGGTGTCGACCGCGTTCAGCCGAACGGTTACGCCCTGACAACCAGCGTTCTGCCCACCACCGTTCCCTGCGGAACCATCGCCACCGATCTCAACGATCCCTCTACCGCCACCTGGTCCGCCATCAAGAGCCCATACGGGACGGGCAGCCCCTATAACTTGCCGGTTAGCACGACGAACAACACGGATCCGACGGTTGAGCCATGCGATGCGATCGTCGTCCCCAAGGACGTCACGCTCAAGATTGATGCGAGCCAGGGCCCGGTGAAGATCTTCTCGCACGGGGCGGCCATCCAGGTCGACGGAGGCCATCTGCTCGTGCTCGGCAGAGACGAGGTCAACTCTGTGCTCTTCGACGCCGAACCTGACGTCGCCTCGTGGGTCGGCATCACCGTCAACGCCAGCGACTCCAGCCATCTCGGCAACGCCTCATTTGCGTTCGCCAGCATTCAACACGCGCTCTTCTCGATCACGATCACCAGCGGCGCGAGCTCAACCCCCGACCCGACCGACCTGAGCAAGCAGCTACCCTTCGGCCTGGCGCTGGTCAACAGCGGCATCGGGCCGTCCTACTTCGATGGCATCGATGCCAGGGATACGCCGGTATCGGTCAAAGGGCAGGTCGCTGGGTCGCCCAGCCGGGCGGACGGCAAATTTGGCACGGTCAACAACATCGGCTCCGAGGGGATCAAGTTCAACTGGGGCCCCTCCGCGCCCGCTCTCCCGGCGAATGGGCTCGCGCTCAAAGTCGACAGTGTCGCCTTCGGTAGTTCAGTGCCGTTTGCGGAGACAGGCTGTCTGCCACTACAGCTACCGTGCTCGGCGGGCTCGATTGGGAATGACGCCATCATCGCCAACTTCACGACCCCGAATCCACCACCCGTGTTCGTCACCCAGAGCCGCTTCTACCGGGCCGGCTCCTTTGGCATCCAGCTGAACGGGCCTATGCGTCCGGTCATCACCCACAACAACTTCGACTGCAACGGCACCGGGTCGCCCAAACCAATACAAACCTGCGTGGGGTCCGGCCTCAAATACTCGGCGATCTACCTCAACACCGCGACCGTCGACCTGGAAAGCAGCGTGACCGACAATTTCGGCCACGAGGACGGGCTCGACGCCGTCGTCCTCAACGGCTCGATCGTGTATGCGCCAGGCCTCAGCAATCCCCTGCTGACTTGGAAAAACGCGACCAACGACGCCACGCACGATCACGAGCTGGGCTACCTCTTGAACGGCGACCTCAACCTCAATAGCGGAACCTTCTTCGTCCCCGGTGGCAGCGTCGTGAAGTCGAAAGGGACGATCAACCTGACGGGTGCGACCCTCGATGCCAGCGACCTCAGCAAACCGGGCACCAAGGTCTTCACCAGCCTGCGCGACAACATCAACATCACGAGCTGCCCATCCGTCTTCGTCCAGTCGTGTCCCTCGCCGCTGCCGGCCGGGGAATGGGGCGGCATCAACCTGGTTGGCTCTGCGACCGACGCTGCCTTCCGAAGCGCGACTCAAAGCACCATCACCAACGCCGCCATCCTTTACGCGACCACCGGCGTCCACATCGTGAACGGCAATTCGCTGGTCATCAACGGAAGCGCCATCGGTCCGACGTTCGCCGACGGCGTGCTCGCAGAGGGCACCCCACTGGCGGTCAC
>JALYYE010000043.1 GCA_030946735.1 Candidatus Dormiibacterota bacterium | reverse complement strand
GTCGCGACTGCTCGACGACCTGGCGGCAAAAGCCGGACGAGATCCAAAGGCGATCCTTCGCTCGGCGTCCCTCTCGTTGTCGCGGCCCTGGGACCAGGTGCGTCGCCGCGCCGCGCAGCTGCGCGCGGCCGGGTTCCGTTACCTGATCGCGGAGTGGCCGTCGGAAGGCAGGCACCGGCTCGAGGAGTTCGCCGAGCAGGTGATGCCCGAACTCGCGAGTCATTGACGGCTCGCGGCGTCGGTGTCAGACTACGCATGTTTCGCGGTGCGTGGGGCAACAGGCGCGCGGGCGCCGGCGTGACCGTGAGGGAGGGTTAGGGATGGTCCACCGTCGTGTGTTAACCGTGCTCGCAATCGGTGCCGTCCTGGGAGGCGCTTCGGCAATCGGCGGCGCCGCCGGTCCGGCAGAAAAACCGTTGACCGGCCAGGAGATCGCCCAGAAGATCCTGGCCAAGGGGTACCGGCTGACCGCGCCGGTGAAAGTCGGCCTGGAAATGATCGCCCGGGGCGATCGACAGCTTTCGAGCGCCGGCACGCTCGATAGCAATGACCAGGGCGCCCGGGCCCGAACCAAAGAATCGAAAGGAGGGGATCAGGAAGGCGAAAACGGCCTCCGCAACGTACTCGTCAACAACCCGGGCGAGGATTCCCATCAAACCGACCAGACGACCCAGAGCGAGACCACGGTCGCCGTTCACGGCCAGAACGTGGTGGTCGGCTTCAACGACTCGCAGACCGGCCTGCTATTCCTGACGGCGGGCGCCGATCTGAGTGGCTACGCGTACTCGACGAACGGGGGCCAGAGCTTCACCGACGGCGGGCAGCTCCCCAATCGCCCCGGCGAGATGAACCTCGGTGACCCCTGGCTCGGCAGCGATCGAGCGGGGAACTTCTACTACGCGAACCTCGTGATCAACATCGATCCCTTCACCGGCTTCAACTTTGACGTCGGCGTCGCAAAGTCAACCGATGGCGGCAAGACGTTTAGCTCGCCAGTCAAGGCCGACACCCAGCCGGAGGCCGCGAGCTTCTACAGTGCGGACAAGGACGCGCTGGCGGTCGGACGTGATCCGTCCGTGGCATCGCGCGACAACGTCTACGTCGCCTGGGACGATTTCCTTTTCGATCGGACCACCTTCACGGCCAAGAACGGCCTGCCGGTCGCCCATTCGTATGACGGCGGCAAGACCTACCAGGTCGTGTACGCGAACCAGCTGGTTCAACCAACCAACTGCTCCTTCTCGCAGTACATCGGTGCCAACCCGATCGTTGACCCCCGCAACGGCACCCTGTATGTGGCCACCGAGAAGATCGTCGGGAACAACCCGACGTGCATGTTCCCACCGCCTCCGGTTGCCTTCAGCGAAGTGATCTTCAAGTCGACCGACGGTGGCCTGACGTTTGGCCCCGAAACGCCGATCTCCAACGTGACGTCGTCCTCGCCAACCGGACTCTTCAAGCTCGGTGAGCACCAGTACATGCGCAACCTGGAGTTCCCAAGCCTCGCGGTCGATTCGAGTGGGAGCGTCTATGCCACCTGGAACGACGGCCGTAGCGGCAACAGCCACGTGCTGATCTCCAAGTCGCCCGACGGCATGACCTGGGGGCCGCCGACTGCGGTCACCACCGGCGCAAACGATGAGATGCAGCCGGCACTCAGTGCTGATGGATCCGGTCTGCACGACCTCTACTACAAGCGCAACGCTAACAACACGCTGGACGTCGTCGTCGCCAACTCGACGAACGGGGGCCTGACCTGGTCGTACAAGCGAGTAACCAGCCGGTCATTCCCCGGCGTGTTCACCTTCCCGCAATTCGACCCGATCATCGCCCCGGCGTACATGGGTGACTACATCGCCAACGTGAGCGATGGCACCAGTCAGTATTTCGCCTGGGGCGACAACCGGAATACCGTGACGAACTTCCTGTGGCCGCAGGGGCGGCACGACCCCGACGTCTTCTTCGCCAGGCACGGTCAAAACGACCAGGGAGGCGACGACTAACCACCACCTCACAAGTCGGAGCTCGAAGCGGCCTACCGGCGTAGGCCGCTTTTCTCATTCCTCCGTCAGCGAGTGCCGCGGCAGGCGAGCATGCTGAGTGGAACGGCGTTGGACACGCTGCCCCGGTTGCCACGAGCGGTCAAGTACGCAGGGATCAGCCGGCAGGCAGCCAGGGGAACGGACGTCCTCAACGTTCCGTCGGAACGCACCGCCACCTGCCAGGATGTACTTCCCATCCGACCGCTCACGGTCACCGTGACCTGCTCCTCGGGGCGAAAGCCAGCTCCGCACACCGTGGCTCCAGTTGCGATCGGTGGCAGGGTTGCAACGATCGGCTGCATGCATAGCAGGATCCGCGCGTGAGCCACCTGGGGAACGATCGGTTGCGGTGGCATCGGACCAGGGCAGCCGATTGGATTCGCAGTGATTGGGTTGGCGGTGATCGGTGGGCACCGGTTGGGCACGAGGGAAGGCGGAACGAGGGGCTGCGGCGGCGTGGGCTCAATTCTGGGCTGCTGCGCGATGAGCGACTCGGATCCCGGGTTTGCCGGAGCGGCGACGGTCGATCCGCTCGGGCTCGAGGTCGCGGGAGAATCGAGAGTCGCATGGGGCGACGATGCGCAGGCGGCCGTGAATAGCGCAGCCAGCACAATTGCACTGAGCGTGGCCCGATTGGTCATGGTCATAGGGTTATAACGAGCCTCGGCCCCTTCCCATACGCGAAGGTGTTGGCGTTAGGACGGTAGGGCAAGCGACGCCAGGGAGGCCGGCGCGAGTTCGCGGCGAAGCCGTTGGATCGCACGATAGATGAGCAGCTTGGCGGCGGCCTGCGATTTGCCCAGCACCGCGCCAACCTCCTCCATCGTCATATCCTGCGAGAACTTCAAGATCATTGCGGCCCGTTGTTGCGCGGGCAGCCGGTCCACGGCTT
>JALYYE010000042.1 GCA_030946735.1 Candidatus Dormiibacterota bacterium | reverse complement strand
CAGCCTGATCATGGCGAGCTTCATGATGTCCGCCGCGGATCCCTGCACCGGCATGTTGATGGCGATACGTTCTGCCCCTTGGCGCAGCATGCGATTCGGGGAGCGAATATCCTGGATATAGCGTCGGCGATGCAGCAGCGTTTCCACGTAGCCTTGTTCTCTTGCCTGGATCTTGATCCCCTCTAGAAACTCGCGCACTCGGTTATAGGCGCGAAAGTACGCGTCGATAAAGACCCTGGCCTCTTCCGTCGACATGCCGGTATCGCGAGCCAGTCCGAAGTCACTGAGACCGTAAAACAAGCCGAAGTTCACGACCTTGGCCAGGCGCCGCTGGTTCGCCGTGACCTCGGCTTGTGGGATGCCGAAGACTTCGGCGGCCGTCCGGGCGTGGATGTCCTCGCCGCGTGCGAAGGCGTCGAGCAGGACCGGATCGTCCGTCAAGTGCGCCAAAACGCGCAGTTCAATCTGCGAGTAATCAGCCGATAGCAAGACATCGCCGGGGCGCCCCGGAATAAATGCCCGTCGAACTTTCTGGCCGATTTCGCTTCGTATTGGTATGTTCTGCAAGTTCGGGTCGGAAGATGACAGGCGGCCGGTGGCCGCGACTGTCTGATTGAAGCTCGTATGCACCCGATGGGTCCTGGCGTCGACCAGCAGCGGCAGGGCATCGACGTACGTGCCTTTGAGTTTGCTTAATTGTCTGAACTCGAGAATCTTTGCCACGACCGGATGCGCCTCCCGCAGGCCTTCCAGCACCGTGGCGTCCGTCGAGTAGCCGCTTTTGGTCTTCCGGCCGCCAGGTAGGTCCAGGTCTTCGAACAAGAATCGCGCCAATTGTTGGGGCGAGTTGACGTTGATCGGCCCGTGCGCAACGTCCGCGATCTCCTGGTCCAGCCGCTGCAGTTGCTGGAACAGCTCGCGCGAGACCTGCTGCAAGTAGGGCAAATCGACCGACACGCCGGCGAGCTCCATCTCGGCCAGCACCGGGACCAGCGGCATCTCCAGGTCGCGAAACAGCTCTGCGTTCCCCAGGCGCTGGAGCTCGGATTCGAGCCGGGGCGTGAGCTGCAACATGACGCGCATGCGCTCGCCAAAGAACGCGGCCGCGCGCATGACTTCAACCTGGTCACTTGTCATGGCGGCCTTGCCACTCCCGAGTAGTGCTTCACGCGAATCGATCGACCGATGCAAGACGTCCGACGCCAGGGCCTCCAGGCTTGGCGACCGGACGCCTGAATTCAGTAAATACGCGGCTACCAGCAGGTCCCAGTCGGCGCCGCGGAACTCGAAGCCGTGTGCCCGTAGCGCCAGGTAATCGGCCTTCTGGTTGAAGCCGATCTTCGACGGCCGGGCGCTCTGCAAGCTCGGGGTAAAGTGCCGCAGGACGTCTCGCAGCTCGAGGCAAGACTCTTGTTCATGGGCCACCGGCACGTAGAAAATCTCATGCTCGTTGAGGCCAACGACGAGGGCAGCGATTCGGCCGTGTCTGGGAACGTCGTCCAGGGTGATGACCTGGAATCCGGCGCGGTCGGCCCCCGCAAAGGCCGCCAGTAAGTTTTCAAGATCACCCGTCTCGCGAATGACTGTGACGTTCTCAGTGGGCGCCGACTCGAGGGCAAGCGTCGGCTGCGCCGGCGGTGAGTCAAGCGCCAGGCGGCCCTGCTCTCTGGCGGGCGGCGCAAAGATCGGTGGGGCCGACATCGCGCTGCCATCGGTCCAGGTGTTCGGCACGCGGGCCGCCAGACTGCGAAATCCCAGATCGGACAGGATCGTCCGAGCCGCCTCCGGACGATAGTCCTTCGCCGAACCATGGCTCAAGTCCAGCGTCACGCCGGCGACGTCGAGGAGGATCGTGGCCATTCTCTTACTGAGCAGGGCCTGCTCCCAGTGCTCGTCCAGGAGTTTCTTGACCTTTGGCGGCGTAACCCGCTCCCGGTTCTCGACCAGGCTCTCGACGGAGCCGAATTCCTGGATCAGCCTGATCGCCGTCTTTTCGCCGATGCCGCGGATCCCGGGGATGTTGTCCGAAACGTCGCCTACCAGGCCTTTGAGATCGACGGTTTGGATCGGCTCGAGGCCGTAGCGCTCTCGGACACGATCGGGTGTGTACAGGATCGTTTCCGACACACCGCGCTTGCTCGTCAGCACGTCCACGTCGTCGTTGACGAGCTGCAAGGCATCGAGGTCTCCGGTGACGATGGTGGCATGCAGGCCCTGCTCGCGCGCTTGCCGAGCCAGCGTGCCGATGACGTCGTCCGCCTCGACGCCCTGAATCTCGTGAATGGGGATCCCGAAGGCGCGCACGATGTCGCGCGTCAATGGGAATTGCGGACTCAGCTCGGGAGGCGTCGGCCGGCGGGTCGCCTTGTACTGGGCCAGCTCCTCGTGGCGGAATGTGCGGCCGCCGAGATCGAAAGACGCCAGCACGTAGTCCGGATGCTCCTGCAGGGCTAGCAAGAGCATCGACGTAAACCCATAAGCCGCGTTCACGATATTGCCTTCCCGGTCAGTCAGGGACGGCAGGGCGAAGAAGGCTCGGTAGACCAGCGAGTGACCGTCGATCAGCACGAGCCGTTGCTTCTTTTGTGGCTCAGTCACCATCAGAGTTTAGACGCGACGGAATCTCGTAAAAGCCTGTCGGTCTCGCAAAAACCCGATGATAAGATAGGCTCGAATTCAGGATGGCTAAATTCGTCGAAATGCAGGTCGATTCCATCCGGGTGCACATGCCCAGCGGGCAGCACGTCGTCATCCTCAAAGAGAAAGAGACCGAGCGCTATTTGCCCATCTGGATTGGCATTTACGAAGCCAACGCGATCGCCCTGAAGATCACGGGAATCACACCGGAGCGGCCGATCACGCATGACCTGCTGGCCAATATTTTGCAAAGCGCGGAGATGCGCCTCAAGAAGATCCAGGTGACCTCGCTCACGAACGAGGTCTTCTTTGCCAGGCTATTTCTCGCCGTCAACGGCAAGGAAGTCGAGATCGACTCGCGACCCAGCGATGCCATCGCGCTCGCCGTCCGGATGACGTGTCCGATCCTGGTCTCGCAGGACGTACTCGACAAAGCCGGCGTGTTCCCCGAAAAAGAAGAAGAAGAGGAAGACAAGCTCTCGATCTTCAAAGAGCTGATCAACAGCATGGACCTTCCGGACCTGGAAGGCCCGCCGCCAGAGAAGAGCTAAGGCGTAGTCGTCAGGGGTAGCCGGGCCACGAGCGCGGAGTGGTCGCTCAGGTCAATCTCGATCTGGAGCGTGTAGTTGCCCGCAACCGGTGCTTGCAGCTGCATCTGCGGGATCGAGTAAGCAGCATCGTAATTGAAGGGAAACGTCGCCGCTTTCGACGGAGGCGCGAGCCTGACACTGTACCCTCCTTGGCCACTGTCTTGGGTCAGGAAAAGCCGGACGGAGGAAGCCTCAGCCGCCGACAGTCCTTTGGTCGTGACATGCAGACTAAGGACGCCACTCGCTGAGTACGACTTCGCGTCGGTACCAATGGTCAGCGAGCGCGACGAATTCCGGGGATCCACGACCGTCGTGGAGTTGTTCGATAACCTCTGGGCGGCGGCGGCCGCGTAGTCATTCGACCGGTCCAGTGGCGCGACCTCCGGGCGCGACTGCCCGGCCGCCGGTGCGGCAGCTCCGCGACTCGTGAATGCCGTCCCGAGCGCCGATCCGGGCCCGTGCAGTTGGGTAACCCCCACCACGATGATCAGCAACGCAGCAGCCACGCCACCGACCCAACCGACTGGCGCCCAGCGAGACGACTGGCGGCGCTGCGCCGGGATGGTGAAGCTCCGGGCCGGCGTCTCCATCGGCAAGGCGCGCACCGCAGAGACCGTCTCGCGCAGCCCGTTGAGACGCCGCGAGCATTCGGCGCAGCCGGCGACGTGTTCGGCCACTAGCGCCTGCGCACCGGCGTCGAGCTCGTGGTCGAGATACGCTGACAGCTCCTCGAGCGTCGGCTCGGCCGGGATCCGTGGCTCACTCGGCATGGGCATCCTCCCGAGTCGGAAAGAAATCCGGGTGTTGCTGTAGGCGCTCCTGGACCTGCGCGCGGGCCCGTGCGATCCGCGACTTGACGGTGCCGAGCGGCACGCGGAGCACGGTGGCGATCTCGTCGTACGCCATGCCGTTCACGTCGCGGAGGATGATGGCGATTCGCATGTCGTGGTCGAGCGCCTGGATGCTGTCACGGACGAGGCGCATGCGCTCGTTCGCCTCCGCGCGCTCCTCGGGATCGGGCGTGGTGATGCCAAGTCCGACGACGTTACTGGCCTCATCTTCTTCCGGCATCACACCGAATCGCCGGCCGCGCCGAAAGTGGTCGTAACAGAGATTCGCAGCAATCTGGAACAGCCAGGGCTTGAATGGCGCCTCCCGCAGGGTACGGATCTTCTCCCAGGCACGGAGAAACGCCTCCTGGGTGACGTCGGCGGCATCGTCCGGCTTGCCGACCATCCGCAGCGCCATGTTGTAGAGCGGGATCTGATATTGCACGATCAATTGGGTAAACGCCTCCCGATCGCCCCGTCGGGCCCGGCCCACCAGGTCGCGATCGTCATTCGAGCTTTTAGACGGAAACATCCCTAATAAGTTCCCAACGAGCGTACTCGGGATATACTCGCCCCGGGCGTCACCCACGCGAGCGGCAGGGGACGTTTCGCACGCCGGAGTGTCGGAATGGTAGACGAGGGCGCCTCAAAAGCGCCTGGGCGTAAGTCCGTGTGGGTTCGAGTCCCTCCTCCGGCAAGTCACGCATACAGGCTGTTGGCCGGGCCAGCCCGTCACTGTCCGTCCATTTCCGGCGCGGGAGGCAAGAACGGAACTTTTCCCTGCGGCAGCCGTCTTAATCCAATAGATGCGTGCCCAGCGCTGTCGCCTGCCCGCGCGCCTCGTCCTGGCCGCAATCCTGGCCGGGATGGCCCTGGCAGCGGCGTCCGTCGGCGCACTGGCCGCCGGCAACGGCGTGACGCTGACCGTCCACGTCGGTTACCAGGACGTCGTCAAGCCTGGCGAGTGGATGCCGGTCACGATCGACGCCAAGAACACGGGCGCCGGTATCGACGGCACGCTCGAGCTCCAGGAAGTGCTGAACGGACAACCGGGCGTCACCGGCCTGCCGATCTACCAGCAGACAATCAGTCTGGCAAGCGGGGCCAGCAAGCGAATCCGGGGCTACGTTGTCGAGGACACAACCGGCGCGACAATCGTGGCGCGGATCGTGATGAACGGCCGGGTGGTCGTTTCCCGGGACTCCGCTGCCGCGGGCACAACGTCGACCATGATCGGCGTTCTGTCGGACCAGGCCACGTCGCTGGATGGCTTCGCCGCCGTCCACCCGGGCAGCGTCGCCGCCCGGGTCGTCCACCTGCGCGCGGACGAGCTCGCAGAGTCGGCGATTCCCCTGCGTGCGTTTGACATTCTCGCGATCGACGACTTCGCGACGGACGGGCTGACCGCGGGCCAACGGACCGCCATCAGCGACTACATCCGCGGCGGCGGTGATCTCTTACTGGGAACCGGCGCCGCCTGGCGTAAAACGCTGGCGGGACTGTCGCCGGCGATCCTCCCGATGAGCGTCACCGGCACCACGACCGTGACAACGGACCTGCTCGGCGGGTCTCCCGTCGAGGTGGTAACCGGGACGGCGACGCCCGGGCCCGTCTGGATGGTGACCGGCGGCCATCCCCTCTTGCTCGAGCGGACCGTCGGTGGCGGGACGGTCACGATGGCCGCCTTCGACTGGAACCAGGAACCCATTGCCGGGTGGAGCGGCAGCGCGCCGCTCCTTCGCCAGCTAATCGCCCGTGCCGTCTTTGGCACCGGTGGCGGCAACCAGAACTTCGCATACGCCATGGGCGGGCCAGGCTTCGCGGGCTTCGGATCCCAGCCATCGATCAGCTCGAGGAGCAACGCCCTGACTTCGGTGCTGGGAAACCTGCCGAGCCTCGACCTTCCGTCCTTCCAGCTGACGGGCGCGCTTGTCCTCCTGTATGTGCTGCTCGTCGGCCCCGTGAACTACTTCGTCCTGGGAGCGATGCGCCGCCGTGCGCTCACCTGGGTGACGGTGCCACTAATCGCCGTGATTGCGGCCGGCGGCGCCTATGGGACCGGGGTCTTGACGAAGGGTCGATCGGTGCAGGTAAACCAGATCGCGATCCTTCATTTGCAGCCTGGCTCGGATCGCGCCTACCAGGAGACCTACACCGGGATCATCGCGCCGAGTCGCGGTGACTACCAGGCCACCGTCGGCGGTGAGCGGCTCCTGATCAGCCCGATTGTCAACAACGGCGCCTTCGATGGGTCGGTCTTCGGAACGGGATCGCGTTCGGGCAGCATCCGGATCAATGTCGACAACAACAACTTGACGCTGCCGCGGATGACCGCCTTCGTCCTCGGCGGCTTCGCCACCGAGGCCATCAGCCCGGCTCCGCAATTGACGGCACATCTCCAACTGGTGAACGGGTCGTTTACCGGCACGGTCGAGAACCATTCGGGCATCGCCTTTACGGATGCCGTCTTGATTGTGGGCGACAGCTTTCAGACCTTTGGCCCGCTGAAGCCGGGAGCGGCGGCAAGCATCAACCTGACGCCCAAGCCGGCCAACCCGTTTGGCCAGCCGCTCTACACTCGCATCTACGGCTCGAGTTTCTTCAACGGGCCGGGACCCAGCCAGCCGACCGCGGCACAGCGCGAGGACTATGCGAAGACCCAGATCCTCGCCGTGCTGCCAACTGGCGGAAGCTTCAAGGGCATTTCCCTGGCCAGCTCACCGCTGCTCGTCGGCTGGACCCATCAGCCATTGCAGGCTGTCACGGTCAACGGCGCCAATCCGCGATCGACGGCCGAGTCCGCGGTCGCCCTGTCGCTGCCGATCGACCACATTGGTACCGGCTCGTTGCCCTCCGGTCTCGTGACCGGCCGCATCGTGGATGTCGTGGGTGACAACCAGGGCGGACCGCCGGGGATTCTCGCCATGCAGAACGGCAGCGTGACCTACGAGTTTGCGCCACCGCTGGCCACGGGCACCCGCCTGACCAGCGCGACACTCAACTCCTCCAACCAGTACGGCGGAAAATTCATGGGACCGCCGAGCAGCACGGGAAACGGTTCCGATCAGTCGATGCAGAGCGAGGTCTGGGATTGGTCACACGGAGCCTGGACCACCGTTGCCTTCCAGAACAGCGGCAGCACCGCCCTCCCCGACGGCGCCGTCAATTCCGACACGGGAATGGTCCGCTTCCGGCTCAGCGGCAACAGCGGCTTCATGGCGGGTGCGATCACGCTCTCGGGGACCATCGAATGATCGCGGTCGAGCAGCTCAGCAAGATCTATGGCCACCGGACCGCCCTGGACGCGGTCTCCTTCGAAGTGCCGAAGGGCGAGATCTTCGGCTTCGTCGGCCCGAACGGCGCCGGGAAGACGACGACACTGCGCATTCTCGCGGCGCTCCTGGAACCGACGACGGGTCGCGCGTTTATCGACGGCGCGGACGTCAGCCGGCAGCCTGATCGCGTGCACGAGCGCCTCGGGTACATGCCGGATTTCTTCGGCGTCTACGATCAGCTCACCGCGGCCGAGTACCTGGATTTCTACGCCGCCTGCTACCGCCAGCCCAAGGCTCGTCGCAAGAAGATCGCCGACGACTTGCTCGAGCTTGTCGGACTATCGGACCGGCGCGATCAAGCCGTGGACACGCTGTCGCGGGGGCTCAAGCAGCGGCTCTGCCTGGCGCGAGCACTGGTCCATGATCCCGCGGTCTTGCTACTTGACGAGCCCGCCTCGGGACTCGATCCGCGGGCGCGGGTCGAGATGCGCGAGATCCTGAAAGAGCTTCAACAAATGGGCAAGACGATCGTGATCTCGAGCCACATCCTGCCGGAGCTGACCGAGCTCTGCACGATGGTCGGCATCATCGATCAAGGTCGAATGCGAGCGACCGGGCCGGTGCAGGACGTCATCCGACAGCTGACCAGCGGCCGGCGGTTGCGGATCACGGTCCTCGGCCAGAAGGAAGAGGCCGCCGCCGTGCTCAGGCCGCTACCGGCGATCCACGCGATCAGCACAGTCAATGGTGCGATCGAGGCTGAGTATGAGGGCGACGACGCAACGGCGGCCGCCATTCTGCAGACGCTCACGGCGGCCGGCATCAAGGTCTCGGCCTTCAGTCAGCTCGACGGGGGTCTCGAAGACGCCTTCCTGCGGGCGACCTCGGAGGACGGGGAATGAACCGCGTTGCGACAGCGCTCTGGAATCCGATCGTGGCGAAGGAGTACCGCTCCCGGATGCGCACCTGGCGCTCGCCACTGGCCATGTCGATCTACATCTTGTTGCTCGGCGGCGTCGCCTGGGCGATCTTCTCGACCCAGGCTGGCTCGGCTCGTAGCGCATTCAATTCAGGACAGGCGGCCTACTATGGTCGCCAGCTGTTCCTGTATCTCGTCATGTTCCAGATGGGACTGATCGCCTTCGTCACGCCGGCGCTCACAGCCGGCGCGATCAGCGGCGAGCGCGAGCGCCAGACCATCGACCTGCTGTTCGTGACCCGGATCCCTCCCTTCTCCATCGTCTGGGGCAAGCTGATCGCCTCCATGTCTTTCGTGGTGCTGCTGCTGCTGCTGTCGGTGCCAATCTTTAGTCTTGTTTTCTTGTTTGGCGGGATCGAGCTCGACCAGGTGCTCACGTCATTCCTGGTCACCTTGGTCGCCGCACTGACCCTCGGCCTCATCGGGATCGCGTTCTCCGCCATCCTCCCCCGAACGCTGCCCTCCACGGTGGCGGCTTACGGGGTCGGCTTCATTCTCCTGGCAGGGACCTACGTCTACGGCCTGGTGTTTCCCACCATTGTCGACCCAACCTCGACAGTTGCCGCGACGGTGGCACCCGCGCCGCCGGCCGTCACCTACCTGAGCCCGATCGAGTCGCTCGTGGCCATCAGCAACGGCACGACCAACGGCTATGGCGTGCGCTATGGCCCCGCCGGGGGTTTTTCCAATGGAGGGTGTTCGTCGGGCCCCGGAGTCCAATCCTGCTACGCGGTCCCGATGGTTGCGCCGGGAGTCGTTGGCAAGGGCTTTTACAACG
>JALYYE010000413.1 GCA_030946735.1 Candidatus Dormiibacterota bacterium | reverse complement strand
ATAGAGGTCGGCGGGGTCCTTGACCAGCTTCCGATCGATCAGCTGCTGCAGCGTGGCGTAGCCCAGGCCCTCGATGTCGAGTGAGCCGACGAAGTGTCGCAGGTGCTCCAGCACCTGGGCGGGGCAGGTTGGGTTGATGCAGCGGGTCGCCGCCTCGCCCGGCTCTCGCACTAGGTCCGTCCCACATTCCGGGCATTTCTTGGGCATCTGCCAGGGCCGGCCCGACTTCGATCGTTTCTCCGTCAACACGCGCACGACTTCAGGAATGACGTCGCCGGCACGCTGGATGATGACGTGGTCGCCCGGCCGAACGTCTTTGCGCGCGACCTCGTCCTCGTTGTGCAGCGTCGCCCGGCTGACGGTCGTGCCCCCGATCTGCACCGGTGTCAGCCACGCGACAGGAGTCATGGCGCCGGTCCGCCCCACGTAAACCTTGATGTCTTCCACGATCGTCTCCGCCTGTTCCGGTGGGAACTTGAAAGCCAGTGCCCAGCGCGGGCTGCGGGAAACGAAGCCGAGCTCCGCTTGCTGGCCGAGGTCGTTGACCTTGATGACGATGCCGTCGATCCCGTAATCGAGCCCGTGCCGCTGGTCCTGCCACTCGTCGAGGAAGCCGATCACGGCATCGATGTCGGCGTGGGTGCGACGGTTGGTGTTGACGTGGAAGCCCATCTCCGCGAGACGATTCAGGATCTGCTCCTGGCTTGTGGCCCCACCCGGGGGATCAAGGGCGTAAATAAACGTATCGAGGCGGCGGCGCGCCGTGATGCGCGGATCGAGCTGCCGTACCGCGCCGGCGGCGGCATTACGGGGGTTGGCGAAGAGCGGCTTGCCTTCGGCGGCGAGCTCGGCGTTCAAGCGCTGAAAGCTTCGCTTCGGCATGTAGACCTCGCCACGAACCTCGAATGCCTTCGGAAACTCCGTCGGGATTTTTACTGAGAGTGGAACGCTGGAAATCGTCTTCACGTTCGGCGTGACGTCTTCACCGACGTAGCCGTCGCCGCGGGTGGCTCCGATCTTGTAGCGGCCGTCCTCGTACAGCAGGCTCATCGCGAGCCCATCGATCTTCAATTCGGTCACGTACTCGACCTTGACATCGCCGAGCGCCCGCCGAACGCGCTTGTCGAACTCCCGGACCTCATCGCGGTCGAATGCATTGCCGAGGCTCAACATCGGCGTCCGGTGTGTGACCTTCGCAAAGGCATCGGAGGGCGGCCCGCCAACCCGCTGCGTGGGCGAGTCCGGCGTAATCAGCTCGGGATATTGCGTTTCAAGCTCGACGAGCTCGCGGAGCAGCCCGTCGTACTCGGCGTCGGTGATCTCCGGCTGGTCGAGCTCGTAGTACTGTCTGTTCGCGCGCTCGATGAGGGTGCGCAGCTCGATGGCGCGGGCCCGTGCCTGCTCCGGGCCCGCCGGCCCACGCGAGCCGCGCGGAACGTGCGATGCGAGCGTTTGAGGCGTTTGCGGCTTGCTCACACCTTGACGATGGGCGCCAGGCTGACGGCGAGGATCTTCATGCCGACGCGGTCGAACTTCACGATGATCTCCTCGTCCGTGCGGGTCATCGTGCTCTTCAGCACGCTACCGCGGCCCCAGGAGCGATGCTCGACCTGGTCACCCGGCTGATATCGCTGCACCAGTTCGACCGGCGCCGATGGGCGCCCCGCCTCGATGGCTCGGGCCGGTGCCATGCCGCCCTCCGGAACGCCGTGGGGAATTCCGGCCGATCCGTCGACGAGGTCCGGCGGAATGTCCTTGAGAAAGCGCGACGGCAGGTTCAGGTTGGCGCTCCCGAACAAATGTCGCCGGAAGGCGTGAAACAGGTAGAGCCGATCCTTCGCTCGGGTCATGCCGACATACGCGAGGCGTCGCTCCTCTTCGAGCTCCTCGGGCGAGTCGAGGCTACGGCTGTGTGGGAAAAGACCCTCTTCCATGCCCAGCATGAAGACCACCGGAAACTCCAGTCCTTTGACCATGTGCAGCGTGATCAAGGTCATACCCTGCGCGCGTTCGTCCATGGCGTCGACGTCGCTCATCAGCGCCGTCTCCTCGAGGAACGCCTGCAACCCCTCACCGGGCGGCAGTCCGTCGTACTCCGAGGCCAGCCCTCTCAACTCGAGGACGTTCGCCCAGCGCTCGTCGCCGTCGTTTCCCGTCTCCTTGACATACCGCTCGTATGCAGTGCGCAGCAGCAGAAGGTCGATGGTTTCCACGAGCCGGCGCTCCTGGGAAGCGGCGCGAACCTCGTCGATGAGGTCGCGAAAGTCCGCAAGGGCGCCACGTGCGGCCGGGGCTAGCTCCGACATGTCGTCGAGGCGAGTCAGCGCGTCCCATGGAGTCAGGCCATGGGCGTCGGCCCAGTAGCCGAGCTGCGCCAGTGATTTCTCGCCAAGCTTGCGGCGCGGGACGTTGATGATCCGCGAGAAGCTCAGGGTCTCCTGCGGGTTGGCGATCAGGCGCAAGTAAGCCATCACATCCTTGACCTCGCGTCGCTCGTAGAAGCGCAAGCCGCCGATCAGCCGGTAGGGAACGCCACGACGCAGGAGCACCTCTTCCAGGGCGCGCGATTGGGCATTGGTGCGGTATAGCACCGCGATGTCACCAAGGCGGTTGTCGCCTTGCGCCACCAGGCGCAGCGCCTCCCGCGCCACCGCCTGCGCCTCCTCCTGCTCGTCGTAGGTCTGCGCCACCACGAGCCTGGACCCGCCCCCCCGCTCGGTCCAGAGCCGCTTGGCGGCCCGATTGGGATTGGCCTTGATGACGTGGTAGGCGGCGTCGAGAATGACCTGCGTCGATCGGTAATTCTGTTCCAGCTTCACGATCTGCGCGTCCGGGTAGTCGTGCTCGAAGGACAGGATGTTGCGCACGTCGGCGCCGCGGAACTTGTAGATCGACTGGTCGTCATCGCCCACGACGGCGAGATTGCGATGCTCGCCGGCGAGGTGGCGGACCATCAAGTACTGCGCCCGGTTGGTGTCCTGATACTCGTCGACCATTACGTACTTGAAGCGCTTCTGATATTTCTCGAGAACCTCGGGGTGACGATCGAACAGCCAGACGGTTCGCATCAGAAGATCGTCGAAGTCGAGCGCGTTGTTCTGTTCCAGAAAGGCGTCGTAGCGGAGCCGGATGCGGGCCGCCAGCTCCTCGTTGTGCGTGCTCGCCGCCTTCAATTGATCGTCGGCCACGATGACTTCGTCTTTCGCGCGTGAGATCAGCGCCACCATTCCACCCGGCGGATATCGCTTTTCATCGAGATTCAGCTCGCTCATGACGCGCTTGACGACGGACAGGCGGTCGCCCTCGTCGTAGATCACGAAGTGGCGATCGATGCCATCGGCGCTGCCGTCGCGTCGCAGGATGCGAACCCCGATGGCATGGAAGGTCCCCATCCAAATCGCGCCCGCAGTCAGGTTCAAAAGACTCTCGACGCGGCTGCGCATCTCGCGCGCGGCCTTATTGGTAAACGTGACGGCGAGGAGCTGGCCTGGTTCGGCGCGCCCTTGCTGGATCAGCCAGGCGATCCGGTGCGTGAGCACACGCGTCTTGCCACTGCCCGCGCCGGCGAAGATCAGCAAAGGCCCATCGTCTGCGGTTACTGCCGCCCGCTGCGGAGGATTCAGACCGGCTA
>JALYYE010000019.1 GCA_030946735.1 Candidatus Dormiibacterota bacterium | reverse complement strand
CTTCGGGGCGGCGCCTGGCGCGGCTTTCGGGGCCGCACCCGGGGCGGGTTTCACCGACGGCGCAGCGCCCGGAGCCGCCTTGGGACCACGCGCCGGAGCGGCGGCCGGGGCGGCTGGGGCAGCCGCGGCACCGGCGATACCCTCGGCGCCCTCACCCGGCTTGAGTTCCGCCGGTCCCTTGATCTTCACATCGGCGGCGGCTTTGACGCCCGACTTGATCCCGAGCGTGCGCGTCTTCATCGGTAGCTTGTAGGCGGCCAGCTGGAAGGCGCGCTTGGCCATCTCCGGTGTGACGCCGCCCATCTCGAAGAGGACGCGTCCGGGCTTGATCACGACCACCCATCCCTCGGGCGCACCCTTGCCACTTCCCATGCGGGTCTCGGCCGGCTTCTTGGTGACCGACTTGTCGGGGAAGACGCGGATGAACACCTGGCCGCCACGGCGCACGAAGCGCGTCATCACGCGGCGGGCCGCCTCGATCTGGCGGTTCGTCATCCAGGCCGCCTCGGAGGCCTGCAGGCCGAACTCACCGAATGCCAGGTCGGCACCCTGGGTGGCCACACCGGTGCGGCGACCCCGATGCAGCTTGCGATGCTTTACGCGGGCGGGCAGCAACATCCGTTATTCCTTCTTCTTTGGCGCGCGCGCGCGCGGTACCTTTGGTGCATCCGGTTTGTCGGTCGTCGTGGCGCGCGGGCGGGTGGTTCGCTTAGGTGCCGCGGTCTCGCCGGCCTCGCCGGTGGTTGCCTTCGTCGTACGGGCGGCACGCTTGGGCTTGGCCGCGGTCGGGTCAGCCGACACCGGGGCGGCGGGCGCAGCCTCGGCCGCCGGCGCCGGCGCGGCCGCCTGCACCAGCTCGGCCAGCGGGGTCGGCGCCTCGCCAATCGCGACGGCCACCGGAACGCCGGCATCGGCGGGTTCTTCCACTGCCGCGGCCGGCTTGGGCGGCGCCTCGGTTGGGAAGTTGCCGGTATAGACCCAGGCCGATACCCCGATCCGGCCGAAGGTTGTCTTGGCCTCGGTCTGGCCGAAGTCGATGTCCGCCTTCAGGGTGTGCAGCGGCACCCGGCCCTCGCGGTTCCATTCGACGCGCGCCATCTCAGAGCCGCCGAGGCGGCCCTTGACGCGGATCTTCACGCCCTGGGCGCCGGCCCGCATTGTCTTCATGAGCGACTGCTTGATGGCGCGGCGGAAGGCGATCCGCTTCTCCAGCTGCGCGGCGACGTTCTCCGCAACCAGCTGGGCGGCGAGCTCGGGCTTCTTGATCTCCTGGATCGTGACCCGGACGCGCTTACCGGTGATCTTCTCCAGCTCGTCGCGCAGCTGGTCGACGCTGGTCCCACCCTTCCCGATCACGATGCCGGGCTTGGCGGTATGCAGCGTGATGGTCAGCGCCGACGAGGAGCGCTCCGTTTCGATGCGGGCCAGGCCGGCATTCTTCAGGCGGATCATCAGCATCCGCCGCAAGCGGACGTCCTCGAGCAGAAGCGGCTTGTACTCCTTGTCGGGAGCAAACCATTTCGCCTCCCAATTACGGTAGACGCCCAGCCGGAACCCATTCGGGTGAACCTTGTGCCCCATCTACTTGCTCTTTTTCTCCTTGGTGACTTTCTTTCCGTCGTCCTTCTTTTTGGCGTCGGTCTTTTTGGCTTCAGTCTTCTTACCCTCGGCCGCCGCTTTTGACGCAGGCGGCGCCGACGGCGCCTTCGCCGTCTTCGGCCGGGCGGGAGTGACCGGCTCGTCCGACTCGGTGGTGGCGGGCTCCACCGCGGCGGCGGTACGCGCGGCGGCGGCCGCGGCCGGGGTCGGGCGGCTGGCCGGCTGCGGCGCTCGCGGTAGAGCCGCGGTCCGGCGCTTCACCACCCCCGGGCGGTCTTCGACGATGGCGGTGATGTGGCTGGTGCGCTTGAAAATGCTGAAGAGGCGACCCATGGCGCGGGGCTGGCCGCGCTTCAGCATCGGACCCGGTTCGACGCGGATGTCCTTGATCACCAGGTCGTCCTTGACCAGGTTGAAGTTGTTCTCGGCATTTGCCTGGGCGGAGCGGATCACCTTGGCCACGTCACGCGCCGCGGCCTTGGGCATGAAGGAGCAGGCGACCAGCGCCTCACTGACCGGCAGGTTGCGCAGCGTCCGTGCGACGAGTCGCACTTTGCGCGGCGAGGTCCTGACCCACTTGGCCTTTGCTTGTACTTCCATGGTTACTTGAGAGCGGTGGTCTTTTCCGTGTGATGCCCGTGGGCGCGGAAGCGCCGGGTGGGAGCGAACTCGCCCAGCAGGTGCCCGACCATGTTCTCGGTGATGAAGATCGGTACGTGCTTCTTCCCGTCGTGAATCGCGAGCGTATGCCCGACCATTTCGGGGAAGACGCTCGAGTCTCGCGACCAGGTCTTGATCACCTTTTTCTCTTTCTGTTGATTCATCGCCGTCACCTTTTTCATCAGCGACGGATGCACGAACGGTCCCTTCTTGGTTGAACGTGACATGTATTAGCCCTTACTCTTCCGCTTTGGTGGTCTGCGTCGCACGAGCATGTTCTTAGTCTTCTTGTTGCGCCGGGTTCGGAATCCAAGGGCCGGCTTGCCCCAGGGTGTCTTCGGGTGGCCGCCGGGCCCGGAGCGCCCTTCACCACCACCGTGCGGATGGTCGAAGGGGTTCATCGTGACGCCGCGCACGGCGGGGCGCTTGCCACGCCAGCGGCTCTTGCCGGCCTTGCCGACGTTCTCGTTCTCATGTTCGACGTTGCCGATCTGGCCGATCGTCGCGTAGCAGATGACGGCAACGCGCCGCACCTCGCCGGATGGCATGCGGATCTGGGCGTAGTCCCCTTCGCGGGCGAGCAACTGGGCAGACATGCCGGCCGAGCGGACCACCTGGCCACCCTTCCCACGGTTGAGCTCGATGTTGTGGACCGTGCTGCCCAAGGGGATGCTGCCCAGCGGCAGGGCATTCCCCGGTTTGATGTCGGCGTCGGGTCCGCTGATCACTTTGTCACCCACCGTCAGACCGACGGGCGCCAGGATATATCGCTTCTCGCCGTCGGCGTAGGTCAGCAAGGCGATGCGAGCGCTCCGGTTCGGGTCGTACTCGACCGCGCTGACGGTCGCCGGGATGTTGAGCTTGTCACGCTTGAAGTCAATGATCCGGTAGAGCTTTCGATGGCCGCCGCCCTGGTGGCGAACGGTGATCTTCCCCTGCGCGTTGCGGCCGGCATCGGTCTTGAGCGAGACCAGCAAGCGCTTCTCAGGCTTCTTCTTCGTGGTGATCTCGTCGAAGGCGCTCACCGACATGAATCGGCGGCCGGGCGAGGTGGGACGGTACTTCTTTATCGGCATGGATCAGACACCCTGGAACATGCTTTCAATTTTTTGTCCTTCCGCCAGCGTGACAACGGCCTTTTTCCAGTTCGACTGGAAGCCGTGGGTCTTGCCACGGCGGCGTTCCTTGCCGCGGACGTGCATCGTGTTCACGCTCACGACGTCGACCTTGAAGGCCTCCGTGATCGCCAACGAGATCTCGGTCTTGGTCGCCCTGGGGTGAACCCGAAAGAGGTACTTTCCGGTTGCCATCGCGGCGTAGCTCTTCTCACTGATGAGCGGGCGCTGGATCACCTCGACCGCCGCTCTCATGACAGCCACTCCTCTACCTGGGTCAACGCCGAGCGGGTGAAGACGATGGTGTCGGCGATCAGCACGTCGCTGCAATTGAGGTTGGTCGCCAGGATGGTCTTAACGCCGGCCAGGTTGCGCGTTGACTTTTCCAGCATCAGGTCGTGCTCGGGGATCACGAACAGGGTCCGCGCGCCCGCGCCCAGCTGGTCGAAGAGGGCGGCGATGGCACTCGTCTTGGGCGCCTCCAGCGCGATCTCCTCGACGACGCGCACCGCGTTGTCCTGTGACTTCACCGAGAGCGCCGACCGCAACGCCAGCCGGCGCTGCTTGCGCGGCATCTTCTGCTCATAAGAGTGCGGGTGTGGCCCGAACACGGTGCCGCCGTGACGCCACTGGGGCGCCCGGGTGCTGCCCTGGCGGGCGTGGCCGGTGCCTTTCTGCTTCCAGGGCTTCTTCCCACCGCCCGAGACTTCACCGCGAGTCTTGGTGTCATGCGTGCCCTGGCGATCGTTCGCCTGCTGACGCCGCACCGCCTGGTGCAGCACGGCCTCATTCACCGCGACGTTGAAGACTGCTTCCGGCAATTCGACCTGGCCGCTCTCTTTGCCTTCCCGGTCATAGACCGTGGTCGAGGACTTTTTTTCGGCCGCCATTACTTATTTCCCTTGGGCTGCCGCGTCGAGTCCCTGACCAGCACGACGCTGTTCTTGTGGCCGGGTACATCGCCGTTGACCAGGATGAGGTTGCGATCGAGGTCCACCCGCACCACCTTCAGGTGGGTGGTGGTCCGTTGCGCATTACCCAGCTGACCCGCCATGCGCATCCCCTTGTAGACGCGCGAGGGCGTCGAGGAGGAGCCGATCGAGCCGGGTTGCTTGATGTTGTGCGAGCCATGGGTCACCGGTCCGCGGCCGAAGTGATGGCGCTTGTGCTGACCGGAAAATCCCTTGCCTTTCGAGGTGCCGGTGACATCGACCCACTCGCCGGCGGCAAAGAGATCGGCCTTGAGCGCCTGGCCGACTTCGTAGCTCGGCGCGTCCGCCTTGAGACGCACTTCGCGCACGTGACGGTGGGCGGCGACCCCGGCTTTCTTGAAGTGCCCGGCCGTGGGCTTGGAGAGCTTCTTGTCCTTGACCTGGCCGAAACCGAGTTGGACCGCGCCGTAGCCATCCTTCTGGATGGCCCGCAGCGCGATCACGACGCAGGGCCCGGCCTCGAGCACGGTGACCGGCAGGAGCTCACCCTTCTCGGTGAACACCTGGGTCATCCCGATCTTCTTGGCCAGCAGCCCTTTCGTCGCCATCGCTAGAGCTTGATCTCGATGTTGACGCCCGACGGCAGGTTGAGCCGCATCAGCGCATCCACGACTTTCGGGTTCGGGTCAAGGATGTCGATGATCCGCTTGTGGGTACGCATCTCGAACTGCTCGCGAGAGTCCTTGTCGATGAACGGCGACCGAATCACCGTCCATTTGTTGACTTCGGTGGGCAGCGGGATGGGTCCGGCCGTCGACGCGTTCGTTCGCCGCGCGGTGTCCACGATCTTGTCCGCGGCCTGGTCGAGGACGCGGTGATCGTAGGCCTTCAGCCGGATGCGGATCTTTTGAGCCACGACCTTACTTGATCACCTTGGTCGCCACGCCGGCTCCGACCGTGCGGCCACCTTCACGAATGGCGAAGCGCATTCCCTCTTCGACGGCGATCGGGGTGATGAGCTTGATCTTCATGTCGATGTTGTCGCCCGGCATCACCATCTCGGTGCCCTCGGGCAACTCGACCTCGCCGGTCACGTCCGTGGTCCGCACGTAGAACTGGGGGCGGTACCCCTTGAAGAACGGCGTGTGACGACCGCCTTCCTCCTTGGTGAGGACGTAGACGCGCGAGTCGAACTCGGTGTGCGGTTTGATCGAGCCGGGTTTGGCCAGAACCTGGCCGCGCTCGACCTCCTCACGCTTGATGCCACGCAGCAGGCAGCCGACATTGTCGCCCGCCTGGCCGGAATCCAGCAGCTTGTGGAACATCTCGACTCCGGTCACGACCGTCTTGCGGGTGTCGTTGATGCCGACCATCTCGACCTCTTCGTTGACCTTGACCTGGCCGCGCTCGATCCGGCCAGTGACGACCGTGCCACGACCTTCGATCGAGAACACGTCCTCGATCGGCATCATGAACGGCTTGTCGAGGGCACGCTCCGGAACCGGGACGTAGCTGTCGACCGCGTCCATCAACTTCATGATCGAGTCTTCCCACTGGGCATCGCCCTCGAGCGCCTTGAGCGCCGAGACCTTGACCACCGGGATGTCGTCGCCGGGGAACTCGTACTTGGAGAGCAGCTCGCGAACCTCGAGCTCGACGAGCTCCAGGATCTCGGGATCGTCGACCGCGTCCACCTTGTTGAGGGCGACGACGATCCGCGGCACACCGACCTGGCGCGCCAGCAGGATGTGCTCCCGGGTCTGAGGCATCGGGCCGTCGGTGGCGGCGACCACGAGAATGGCACCGTCCATCTGGGCGGCGCCGGTAATCATGTTTTTGATGTAGTCCGCGTGTCCGGGGCAGTCGACGTGCGCGTAGTGCCGCTTCTCCGTTTCGTACTCGACATGCGCGGTCGCGATCGTGATGCCGCGAGCCTTCTCCTCGGGGGCATTGTCGATCGAATCGAAGGAGCGGAATTCAGCGAATCCCTTCTTTGACAGGACCTTCGTGATGGCCGCGGTCAGCGTGGTCTTGCCATGGTCGATGTGACCGATGGTCCCCACGTTCACGTGCGGCTTGGTGCGCTCGTACTTCTTCTTCGCCATTGTTACTCCTTCTCGGAATCCTCCTTAGGCTCTTGACTTCGCAACGATCTCTTCCGCGATCGACTTCGGGACTTCCTGGTAGTGATGAAATTCCATGCTGTAGACGGCGCGACCCTGCGTCTTCGACCGCAGATCCGTCGCGTAACCGAACATGTTGCCCAGCGGCACGTAGGCGCGTACCACCTGCATGGTGGCCCGTCCCTCCATACCGAGGATCTGGCCGCGCCGCGAGGACAGGTCGCCGAGGATCTCACCCATAAACTCCTCGGGCATGACGACCTCGACCTTCATGATCGGCTCGAGCAGCGTCGGCTGGCCCTTCTGCATGCCGTCCTTGGCCGCCATCGAACCGGCGATGGTGAAGGCCATTTCGTTGGAGTCGACCTCGTGGTAGGAGCCGTCGACCAGCGTCGCCTTGAGGTCGACCACCGGGAACCCCGCCAGCACGCCGCTGTTGAGCGCCTCGATGATGCCCTTCTCGACCGCGGAGTGGTATTCCTTCGGAATCGACCCGCCTACGATCTTGTTGACGAACTCGAAGCCCTTGCCCGCCTCATTCGGCTCGACATTGATCTCGGCATGACCGTACTGGCCGCGCCCGCCGGACTGGCGGATGAAGCGGCCGACCCCGTGCGCCTTGCGCTTGATCGTCTCCCGGTAGGCGACTTGCGGCTTGCCGACGTTGGCGTCGACCGCGAATTCGCGCAGCATCCGGTCGACGATGATCTCGAGGTGTAGCTCACCCATGCCGGAAATGATGGTCTGGGCGGTCTCTTCGTCGGTCCGCACCTTGAAGGTCGGGTCTTCCTCGGCGAGCTTGGCCAGCGCCTGGCCCATCTTCTCCTGGTCGACCTTGGTGCGCGGCTCGATCGCCACACTGATGACCGGGTCGGGGAAGACGATCGACTCCAGCAGGATCGGGTTGTTCTCGTCGGCGAGGGTGTCCCCCGTCGTGGTCTGCTTCAGGCCGATGGCCGCCGCGATGTCGCCGGCATAGACCTCGGGGATCTCCTCGCGGTGGTTGGCGTGCATCTGCAGGATGCGGCCGACCCGCTCCTTCGTACCGCGGGTCGCGTTCCAGACATAGGAGCCGGACTTGAGCGTGCCGGCATAGACCCGAAAGAACGTCAGCTTGCCGACGTAGGGGTCGGTGGCGATCTTGAAGGCGAGCGCCGCGAAGGGCTGATTGTCGGCCGGCTTGCGCCACTCGGTCTCGTTGCTTTTGGCGTTGATCCCTTCAACCCCGAGCTTGTCGAGCGGTGAGGGCAGGAAGTCCACGATGGCGTCCAGCATCGGTTGTACCCCGCGGTTGCGCAGTGCGGCACCGGCCAGCACGGGCACGAACCGGTTGGCGACGGTGCCCTTGCGGATGGCGGCCACGATCTCGGCGCCGGTGATCGGCTTGTCGTCCAGGTACTTCTGCAGCAGGACGTCGTCGAATTCGGCGACCGCCTCGAGCAGCTGCTTGTGGTAGAGCTCGACCTGCTCCTTCATCTCGGCCGGGACCTCTTCGGTCTCGATCGTCGTGCCCAGGTCGTCGGTATAGGTGATCGCGACCTTATTAATAAGGTCGACGACTCCCTCGAACTTCTCCTCGCTGCCGATTGGCAACTGGATCGGGACGGCGTTCGCCCCCAAGCGCTCGCGGATCGACTTCCAGGCGGCGAAGAAGTCGGCCCCCATCCGGTCCATTTTGTTGATGAAGGCGATCCGCGGGACCTCGTAGCGATCGGCCTGCCGCCAGACCGTCTCGGACTGCGGCTCGACCCCGGCGACGGCGTCGAAGACAGCGACAGCGCCGTCCAGGACGCGCAGGCTCCGCTCGACCTCGACGGTAAAGTCTACGTGCCCGGGTGTGTCGATGATGTTGATCCGGTGGCCACGCCAGTTGGCGACGGTGGCGGCCGACGTGATCGTGATGCCGCGCTCCTGCTCCTGCACCATCCAGTCCATGGTGGCGGCGCCGTCGTGCACCTCACCCATCTTGTGGATCCTGCCCGCATAGAAAAGGATGCGTTCGGTCGTGGTCGTCTTCCCGGCATCGATGTGGGCCATGATGCCGATGTTCCGAACCTTATCCAGCGCGTAAGTGCGAGCCATTTTTGTCTCTGCCAATTCCTAGTACCTGAAGTGGCTGAAAGCCTTGTTGCTCTCCGCCATTTTGTGCGTCTCTTCGCGGCGCTTGATGGTGGCGCCCACGCCGTTGGCGGCGTCCATCAGCTCTCCGGCCAGTTTCTCCTGCATTGATTTCCCGGATCGGGCCCGAGCGTAGCGGACAATCCAGCGGCGGGCCAGCGCCGAGCGGCGGTCGGGCCGGATCTCGACCGGCACCTGGTAGGTAGCGCCGCCGATCCGGCGCGGCTTGACCTCGAGCACAGGGGTGGCGTTCTTCAGGGCGGCGTCGAAAACCTCGATCGGGTCCTTCTTGGCGACCTTCTTGATCCGGTCGAGCGAGCCGTAGACGACCCGCTCGGCCGTGCTCCGCTTGCCCCGTTGCATCACAACGTTGACGAACTTAGCTACGCCCTCGTGTGTGTACACTGGGTCAGGCAGGATGACACGCTTGTGAATCCGTGGACGCCGCGGCATCTAGGCCTTCTTCGCCTTCTCGCGCTTGGCGCCGTACTTCGAGCGGCCCT
Organism: Candidatus Dormiibacterota bacterium; assembly: GCA_030946735.1. Taxonomy (GTDB): domain Bacteria; phylum Chloroflexota; class Dormibacteria; order CF-121; family CF-121; genus CF-13. Next base: position 2,785 of record JALYYE010000019.1, on the reverse strand, counting down.
GCTTGCGCCCCTTGGCGCCGGCCGTGTCGAGGGTGCCACGAACCACGTGGTAGCGGACACCGGGGAGGTCCTTGACGCGGCCGCCGCGGATGAGCACCACCGAGTGCTCCTGGAGGTTATGGCCGATGCCCGGGATATAGGCGGTCACCTCCTGACGGGAGGTGAGGCGGACGCGCGCGACCTTCCGAAGCGCCGAATTGGGCTTCTTGGGCGTGGTCGTGTAGACACGCACACAGACGCCCCGCCGCTGCGGTGAGCCTTGCAACGCCGGTGCCTTCGTCTTCTTCACCAGCGGCTTGCGGCCGTATCGGATCAGCTGTGAAATGGTGGGCATAAGGTAACGATGCGCCTGTTCAGGGCGCGAAGGCGTATTCTACGGCCGAGTTGAGGCGGCTGTCAAATCACCCACGCCGTTCCCGAACGGGGCCTCTCCTTCTTACCCGTATTCGAGCCGTGGTAATCATCGCGGCCCTGAGCCTCGCGCTGACGGCCTGCGGGACGTCGTCGAGCACGCCCCGAGCCAGTGGCAGCGGAAGCGCGACGGCGGCAGCGACACCCACGCCGGCCAGCCGCGCGCTCTTCGGCCTGCTCGAGGCGCGCCGCTGCCAGGCCCCGGAACCGGCCGCCTGCGAAAGCCAGGTGTCCCCGGTCCACGACACCGCCGCGATCGCCGCCCTCGACGGATTTGCGGTGGCGAAAGCGACCTTCACACCCCGGGCGATCCCGAAGGTGGGCAACTTCGCCGTCAGCCTCGACCTCGAGGGCCAGGTGGCCGCCGGCGGCCTCTACTTCATGGACGGGAAGGGCGTCGTCCGTCGCCTCGAGCCGGGCGGCGCCGTGAAGACGGTGGCGACCTTTGCCCTGACGAGCCCGCAGCAAACCGGCTCCTTCGCCGTCAGCCCGGACGGCGGCCACCTGATGGCAGCCGTCTTCACCTTCCCGAACAACGCGCCCAGTTCCGATCCGAATGAGCCCTTCGGCCACTTCAGCGGCAACTACCGCCTCCAGCTCGAGGTCGCGACCGCCGGCGGATCGACGTCGGTGGTCAAGACCTGGGAGTCAGCGACCAACCAGTACCCGGATAGTCCGGGTGGCTTCACCAACATCATCCTCGCCGGCTGGGACTCGCAGGGTCCGATCGCGCTCGTCCACGCCGCGACGGGCACCCAGAACGCCTGGCTCGACTTCCAGCGGTGGTTCCATGGCAACCTCGCCCGGCTCCACGCCGAGGGGACCATCGGGCCGGTCATCGGGCCCGCCGACTGCCTCCCTTACTGGCGACCGGTGGCCGAACGCTTTGTCTGCACGAGGACACCGGCAGGATCCCAATCCGGGACGCCGGTCAGCGTCATCAAGCTCGACGGCTCGGTCGTCTGGAGCGGCGTCGCCCCGGCGGGATCATCCCAGGTGGCCGGTGGCTTCGCGCTGTCACCCGACGGGAGCCGGCTGGCGATGGATGGCCAGGTGGTGACGCTCGCCAGCGGGGCAACGCTCCGTCTCGCCCCCAATTTCACCCCGGAGGGTTGGCTGTCGGCCGACACCATCATCGGCCTGATCCCGGCTGCCCAGACGGCCGGGACCCTCGGCATCGTGCACACGCAGGACCCGCAGCACGTGGAGAACTGGGGCTTCTCGGGCGCCTTCGTCGGCACCCTGCAACCGTCCGGTCAGCCCGCGCTCTAAAACGGCTTCAGGATCATCAGCCAGAGAAGCAGTAGGAGCGCGACCACACCGATCGCCGTGATCATCCCGACGGGCGCGGCATTGACGGCCCGCCGGATCTCTTCCGGCGACCCGGGCGCCGGCGTCGTGACCCGCCCACGGCCGGCCCGCACCGGGAGGCCGACCGAGGCGCGAACCGCGTTGTAGCGCCGTCCGAGGAAGCTCATCACGCCGATGGTCAGGATCAGCAGGATCAGGGCGGTCCAGATCCAGCCGCGTCCGAACCACCCGCCCTGGGCACCCAGGGACAGGCCCGTGATCAGGATCAGGAGGGTAAAGCCGTACATCATGTTGGTCGTCTCCTTTGACAGCTCGGTCAACGAGCGGATCCCGTCAGTGGTCTTCTCCGTGCGCAGCCGGAAGGCCATCGCCACCGAGGTGCCATGCGCGAGGAGAAAGCCCGCCACCGAGGCGATGTGCGCGAACAGGAACCAGTTGTACATCCCCCGGATTATGGCAAAGGCCGCGGATCAGGCGGCCGCCGGCAATTGGCGGGATGAGTCGAGCGTGCCCGCCGAGGCCCGGCGAGCCGCGGCGGCGAGCACGGCGAGGTAGAGCAGGTCCGCCAGGTAGTTGTCGTTGACGAAGCGTCCGACGAGCAGCGACAGGGTCAGCACCAGGGTCCCCACGGTCAGGACGGCCCCGAGAGACGGCGCGCGCCAGATCCGCCAGAGGCCGACCACCAGGACCGGAGCCGCCACAGCTGCCTGGACCAGGCCAAAAGGGAATCGGGCATCCGGCGAGGCAATGACGTGGAAGACGAGGAGGAGGCTAGCCAGTGAGTAGCCCTGGATCCGGTAGACGCCCGGAATGGTTCCGGCCACGAAGCTCACCGTGTCGGTCACGTAGGCAGGCGCATTCCAAAGGAGAAAGGGCGTAATCGTGATCGCGGCAGGCGCCACAAGGGCGATCGCGATGATGGCGGCCCGGCGTGCCCGCTCGATGAGGGGCCCGGAACGAGGCCAGAGCGCGACGGCGACGCACGGCAGGAAGAAGAGCGCGAAGGGCTTGAAGGCGAAAGCGATCCCAAAAGCCAGCGCGGCGAGCCGCGGCTTGCCCCGCG